>NZ_JAAYFP010000166.1:0-9637 GCF_012728195.1 Candidatus Sordicultor fermentans | reverse complement strand
CCCCTGATAGAACCATTCAGGAATGACCCCCTCCTTCTGTCATACCTGAAATCTTTTATCAGGCATCCAGAGGTTTTTGCTTTTTCTTTGGTTTTCAAATACTGTGGACCCCGGCTTAAAGATTGCCGGGGTGACGAACAAGGGGCAATAAATACATTCAGGGGCAGGCTAAAAGCGGCTCGAAAGTCGCCGGGGTGACGAGGAGGTGGGAATCCAGAGACCTTTACTGAGGGATGCTTTCTCCCTCGATGGTTTTTAACCCAATATAGCTTGCTTTTTAAGCTTACTTCTGCCCCTATAATAGCTTTTAGGGAACTATACTGATATAGGCTTGCTAAGCAGGGAAAATTGTCCAGTTGCAAAAAGAAGGGGCTATTTAAAAGTCAGATTAATAGATTCCACGCTTAAGGCTTCTTTTTCAAATTCCACAAGCTCTCTTTCTTTAAATACATCTCTTTCAACTATGTCAATAAATATAACATAAATTTTAGAAAATTCTTTACCAGGAGTTTTTCTCAAAATTCTGCCCATTCTCTGAATCCACTGTCTTACACTACTTGTTCCAGCAACTATAATACCTATGTTTGAATCCGGTACATCAAAGCCTTCATCAAGAGCCCGACATGAAACGAGGATATTAATGTCTCCTTTTCTATAACCAGAGATATTTTCCAACCTCTGGTAAAGGGGCATACTAGTATGATATATCCCAACTTTAAATTCTTGTTCTTTAAGGTATCTATATATCTTCTCAGCCTCTTCGATTCTCTCATGAAAAATTAAAACTCTTTCATTTTTTAGATCCTCATTAGATATAAGCCATTTTAAAGCCTCCAGTTTGGATTTTGACATATGAATTAACTCTTTTCTTCTAATCAATAAAGAAGTGTAACGGGTAATCATATTATCATTTGTCTTTTCATATAAGAGGCTTAATTCTTTAAAAAATTCAGAAGGTTTCACCATCTTTAACTGTGGATATTTAAAAAACAAAAGCTTTAATAATTTGTTTATTTGGTTTGTATATTCTTCATATTGAAGATATTCCTCATCTTTTAAGCTCACTTTTATTCTTACCAGTTTATATGGCGGGATAACTCCATCTCTTAAGGCGTCACTATATGAATAGGAATAAATTATCTTTCCCAGATTTGGTTCAATTTTTTTCTCAAAACCAAGGTCACCAAATCTCTCTGGTGTTGCAGAAAGCCCGAGTGTGTAAGAGAATTTTATTTTAAAAATTTTAGAATTTTCCTTGCTACCATAACGATGACATTCATCAGCAATTAAGAAAGTATCATCATTTTTGAAATAGGTTTGAGCGTGTTTTTCGATGTGCTCTCTTGCTGAATTTATGATGTAGAGTATAAAGGTTTTTCCCTCGAGGGGTTCTTTTTCCTTGCCATAAAATAGTGCTATTTTTCCCCTGGGAATATTCAGCTTATCTAAAAGCCCCATAAGCCACTGGTCAAGAAGAGGAAAAGTAGGCACAATGATTATGGTTTTAAGACCACCTTCTTTATAAGCAGCAGAGTTATAAAGATCCGAGATTAAGGATAAAGCAAGTATGGTTTTACCTGCGCCTGTAACTACTTTTACCACCCCTCTTCCATTATTCTCCCACCAGACTTTCTTTGCTTCTTTCTGCCATCTATAAAGCTCTATAGGAAGTTCATAAGGTTTTAAGGGGGCAACATCTACAAAATAATCTCTCTTTATTTTCCTGCATACAGGACAATCTTTTTCATCACAGGTTTTGTCGAAATCTTTTATTTCTGCAAGCCTTTTAAATGAATCTTCTAAAATGGGATAGAATGAGGGAGGAATGTTTCCATCTTTTGCAAGATACCATCCTGCTTTTTCCAGAATGTTTACAAACTTCTCCTCTATACCAAAGACTCCGGCTCTTCTTGCCAGATGATGAAGGTGCCAGCTCTCCCATTTTTCTTTCATGATTGAAGATTAAGCGGTGCATAAAAATGTTTTAAATCCACTCGCTTCAATCTACCTATTACAGAATACAGAGGAAACTCTTCATCTTTGTAGACCACTCTGGGTTTTTCGTCACTTTCCACCACCTTTATATCGCCTTCTATGACAATTTGAATGATATAATTTCCTGAGGTAAGATAATTAGCATTATCTTGAAGAGTATGCCTTATATATTTAGCCATTTTTTCTCTGTCCTCAACATAGTAAAGAAGGCTATCAAGCCCGAAAACTGCAAAATCAGGCGGGAATTTACTACCTCTATTTAGGTCTCCAAGAAACTGAATAATGCTTATTCTTTCTCTAAAAATATCTGGATTGCTCCTGTGAATAATGTTAAAGCCAATATTTATCTCTACCACCTCGTCTTTATAACTTTCATTATATCGCTATAGGTTTTATCGTTTTCTACTTCGCCTAAATACTCCAACGCCTTAAGTACAGCATCGCTCTTCCATAGTGATTTTTCATCACTGGATAAATTTCTCTCGAAAGAGAAAAACCTATCATCTTTCCACAGGCAGTAAAGATAATGGACTTTATCAATGACGGAAAAGTTATCTCTTCGCTTTGACTCCAGTATTTCTTTTCGTTCCAGAGGAGTCAGAACGAGAAGTTGTGACCCTTCTCTTTCCACGAGCCCTGCAGAAATCACCTCACTCGCTCCAAGATTCCTCATTTTCAATGCCTTATTAAGAGACTCATAAGATATACTTGTTTTTTCTGCCAGATAAAAGAGATAAATAGCGGTTAATGCATCTGTGTCCTGAGCAACTTGATTAAATCTTGTGTGCATCAATTGCGAATCTACAATTTCTCTTATCGAAGAGAGTGCCTCATCAATAGTAACCTTATTTTCCCTTTTATAAACTTCAGGATAGTGCCTGGAATAGACCTCAAGGCATTTACCAATAGTTACCACAAAAACATCCTCTGGAGAAAGATTTTTGTTGTGCTTTTCCAGCCTCTTTAATTCATCTTCTACCTTGAAGTAAATCTGGTCTTCAAGTTGAGACCAGTGTTTTCTCTCCGGTTTGACTTCTCTCTTGCGGCAGACAACCACCATATCATAGCGGACATTGGCTTTTTGAAAAATATGAGTGCTGGTGCTTTTTTCTGATTGCACAGGATAAATAGAAGCAATATAGAATCCGGCATTTAAAACAGACTGCAACACTGCTCCCCAGGCTTCTTCTTTCTGATGATGAAAGGTGAAAACCAGTATGCCATTGTCTTTTAATTTTTTACCTGCTTCTTTGAAAATCGCAGTTAGCCCTTCAATAAAGTCTTTCTCTTCTTTACCCTGAACATGGTTTACAATAACCTCTGCAGTATTTGGAACGTGTTCACTCTGGAAATATTCGTACTTCTCTTTAAGAGCAAGACGAAGCCATGCATAATAAAATTCAGAAAGTTCTGAATACATCACATTACCATAATAAGGGGGGTCTGTAATTACCGCATCAATGGAATTATCCGGAATAGCAAGATAGGAAGAATCACCACAGGTAATCTGGATATTACCATTACCGTTGAATAAATCCCCAGCTTTACCCTCTATTTTTATTTTAGACGGCTTTTCCAATGTTTGACCAGAGCTTATGTATTTTTCAAAGGGCTTAGTATTATATGTTTTACACGAAATTTCTTTTTTAGCTTGATTGTTAAATGCTCCAATCCCAAAACTTGTACCCCAAACATTGTTTTCTACAGGGTTAATAGAGGGATGATAAGCATGGGTTCTGAATAGATCCCTAATATGATTTTTATACCTTTGATATTCGCAAAGCATATTTGAAAAGTTAAGGCATTCCGAAAACGTAATTACCAGAAACTCTTTTACATTTTCATCTACGTCCAGTTCTAATATCACTTTCAAAAGTTTTCCCAGGGAGAGAAGTTGTCTCTCATTAAACATATCCTTCCAGTATTGGTAACCATGATTAATCATTTGCTTGGTGTTGTAACCCATAGGAATTTTTGTATCCGGTATGTATCTCCCCAGCCATTCAGGCTCAACTTTTATATACTCATCTTTTGCCTTCTCAAATAAAACCTGGTCAAACTCATCTGCTTGTTTGTAACCTTTTTGATTACAGGAGGGGCAATAATATTCAACTGCATACAGCCGCTCAGGGGGCTTACCTTTTCTTTGAATTGCCTCTACAGTTTTGCTTTTTTGGCCACATTCAGGGCATATATAGTATTGTCTGTCTACATTCCCATCGCTATCGGGGTTGAATTCTCTTTTGCATTCAGGACATATTGCGTTTTTCCGGTAATCCTCGACCTCAAAAAGACTTCCACAATCAGGACAGAAGACATGATAGCCACTGCCACCTCTCTTTTGAGCAAGCATATATCCTCTGAACAAAGGAACTTCTTCCCCGCAATTTAGACAGGGAATTTCCTTTATCCAGAAATAATACATAGTATCAGCGAAGATGTTTTTATCTTTTTCAAAAAGCTGTTCTTTATTTTTAAACTGATATTTTCCATATAGTTCTTGTGGTTTTTCCACTTCTATCAGGTTTTGCGAAGCTTCCCTTATAACATCCTCTGGATTTTTTCTTTGGGCTTTGCAATAATTTTTCAGACAATGAGGGCAGATGGTGCGATAATATTGCTTTATTTCATCTGCTACCTTGTGCTCTAATTTCTTGAATCCCGCTTTCAGTAAATCAATATCTACAGGTTCGACCATTTTTTTCACCAGAAACCAGGCAACCGGGTTCAGGTCTTGAGCCACCACTTTACAGCCAAGCCTCAACGCCTCTACAACTGTTGTGCCACCACCCATCATTGGGTCAAGAACAATCTTCCCGCCCAGGTCAACATCTTCAAGATATAAAAGCCAGGGATTTTCCAGCTCTTCCTTTGTTACCGGGCGCCACATGCCATCGTCTTTCAGGATTCTTGCCTTCTCGTCAAGAAGGCTATAAAGCACAATGGTTCTAAAGACACTTCCCAACCTTCTTGCCCACCATTTATGGATAAAATAAATGGGACGAAACTTTTCCTTGGCATGAGCTTCTCTCTCTGCAATCTCGTTAACTTGCTCAATAGGAAAGTCTACTTCAATGGGAATAGGCTTCATTCATTTTCCTCCCCGGTCTTTGAAATTATTTTTTCAATCTCTTTTATAAAATCTTCTGCCTCACAAAGCCATTGTCGAACTTTTTTCTCATCAAATTCAACAAAGTCCCCGTAATCAGCTTCTTGCCTCGAATCAAACATCCTATTATAAAAATCAGCATATTCCTCTTTAACAATTCCCGGCTTTACAAACTCCCGGTTAAATAAGGCTCGCACCCCGCTATGTTTAGAGGAAGATAAATCTTTGGTTAACAAGAGAGCTGATACTTCATAGAAAACGGCATAATATATCCTGTTTACAGTGGTAAAAAGGCTTACTCTATTGAACATAATTTTTGCATCTTTTAGAGTATCCGCAGCTTTTTTCCTTCTATAATTGATAAGAGCAAGATTTGTATTTTTCAACTTTCTACATATATCCCTTCTCTATCAATATTCCAGCGCAAGGGCATTGCTTTTCCCAGTGGAGAATCCCAGAATTGTTTTTGATAGACCACCACTCCAAAGATGACATCATACTTAAGTTCTACTTTGAAGGCAGTGCTAAAAATCTCTTCTTTCATATCCCAATTTACCTTTTCCTTTAAAAGAACCAAAACATCGATATCAGACTCCTCATCAGCATCACCCCTTGCTTTTGAACCATAAAGTATGATTTCAGCATCGGGAAACTTTTCAATAATCCTTTCTTTTAGTTCTAATAACGCCTTTTTCTCATTTTCCTTTAGGTTCAATTCCTGCAAAGCTTTCATTTCTCCACCTCAATTACAGGAACAAAACATTCCATAAGACTTACACCACCGTGAAGATAAATGTTGTATTTTCCCGGCACAGGCCAAATGTATCGCGATTTGACAAGATAAAAGCCCGAAAAATCTATCACCAGACCCATACTTACAAGGTCTGAAAGATCGGCTTTATCCATTGTAATGTATCTTGAACCTCCAAAAGCTTCTTTTAATTTTTTCTTCTGGTAATCAGAAACTGAAAAAGCGAATCCAGATTCGGAACGGATGTAGCCATGGTCGGACAAAATGATGATCTTTTTTGATTTAATCTTTTCTAAAACTACTAAAATAATTTTTTCTAAGGGTTTATACATATTCTCCAGACTTGATATTACTGCATGACCCGCCTGGATTTTGTCCAGCATAACGTCGGGGAAATAAGACCAGATATAACGCTCCTGCTCTGAGATTCTAATATCCCCGGGATTACTAATTTCTACAAATTTTTCTTTACCTGATAAATCGGGTTTAATTTTTTCTCTAAAACTTTGAGTGTCTGATGGAATAGCAGAAAGTGAATAGTCTATCCTGGACACAATCCCTTGTCTTTGTATAGTCTTAAATATCAAAACACCTTCGCGAATACTCATTCCATCCATTACTATAAAGCAGGTCTCAGAATCTTCTTTCTGAAATGGCGAAGGCTCGTTCCAGCAAGCTTTAGGCAGGACTCTGGTAAAAAACTCATCATAAGTTTTTAGAAGAAAATCCTCAAACGAAGAAGCATCTTCCTCACCTTGATAATAATACTCTTCTAGATTGTCATCTGCTTTACTGAGCCAAATATTAAGCAGATTTTCCCAAACCAGAGGAATAGGATTATCATATTTGATGAGCGATGTTATGAAATCGTTATCTATCTTCACTTTCTCTCCATAACTCTACTTCTCCCTCAATTTCAGCTTCTTCTTGAGGGAGTTGTTTTATGAATTTCATAATTTCCTGTTTGGAAAGCTCCTTTGCAAATTGATATTTGACGCTTATTTTGGTGAACAAATCCTTTTCTTGTGTTCTTGCTTCAACCTGACTTAGCATGACTCGTGGCGAGTTTCCCTCGAGCTTAAGTAGCTTCTTTTCTCTCCTTTCCACTTCCACTTCCACTTCCACTTCTCTTTCTCCTGGAAACTTCACTTCCTCTTCCTCTCCACTTTCTCGAATTTCTCCCACCTCTGTCCCATTTATTACATATTGCGGAGCATATTTAGGGTCAATAACAACAAAGCTGCTTTCCAGGGTTCTGGGTATCTCGTCAATATACCATTTTCCCCTGTCACCCTGGATTACAACTTTCTTATCTCTATGAAGGTTTCTCAGGGCAGTAAAAACAACCTCATCATCCAAAATTTGGGGAAATCGTCTAAACTTTTTAAAATCGTTTAACAGGAATTCAAGTCTTATCCCGTTAGCTTTATCTTTCACTTCTTGAAGTATGGAATCGCCAACTAAAGAAAAATCACTTCCCGCCTTTTCTCTTATAGCACTTATGTCAGGAGAAACATTGATTAATCTTGGAACAGACTCTTGTCCTCTCACTACCCACTTTACTATACGTCCATAGGAGGCCTTTACCATATCTTTTATTTGCTCTCTTTCTTCAGAAATCAATTTTTGTATTTTCCCATCCTTATCCTCTACTTGTCCAAGTAGATACTCCCCGGCAAGGAGTCTCTTAGTCTTTTCCTTAACCTCATAAAGTGATAAAGCACCATCGGCATTGGGTAAAACAATGATATAAGTATTTTGCCAATTCTTGCCTTTGTAGAAATCATCCAATTTGTTTTTTAATTTATCGTTCTCGCCCCACGATTCTAAAGAGACTACTATTTTAATCTTATTGTCATCCGGTATATTATCAAATCCGTATATGTAAACTCTGTTTTCAAATACATCTTTTTTGGTAATTTCAGCAATTTTATTTTTGATGTTTTCGTCACTAATATTCTTTTTTTCCTTTTCCAGAAGAGCAAAGATATTCAAATCGTGCCTAAATTTGTAGAAATCTCCTTCTTTGTGTAGGTAGTGGGGTTTCCCATATACATTTTCGAGATCCATAACCAGTTCGTTTAGAGTTTGGCCTTGAGTTGGACTAAAAACGGAAAGAAGAATGTCAGACTCAGTTGCTCCCATCGTCTTATCATTTAAAGTAAAAATTAGAATTGATTTCAGGATCTCCTTTCCATAAGGAATATCTTTTATTCTTTCAAGATCATAGTCATATTTCTCTACCAACTGAAGGTCTATACCCCTGAAGGCATTTTCGTCTAAGTCGCAGACTAAAAGAAGATCCTTTCTCTGGAAATTATCTTTCACCACATCTGCTAAAACATTCATCATCCCTCTTATATCCTGTCTTTCAGTGGCTGCTTCATAAATCTGAGTTAAAGATTCTAAAACTAAAGGGTGAAAAGGATATGTTTCAATCATTCTCTGTCTATAACTATATAGATTTTCAATTTTTATAGGCGTAGAATATTTATCTGTATAACTCTGAACGACCTCTTCCACCAGTCTTGGATCTTTTTGATCCAGGTTCTCGAAAAGACGATATAGAACGATCTTTTCTCTATCCTCAGCGGCACTTACATCTATCCTCACTGGTTTTGTTCGATTGAAAATTTTCCCCAGGCCCTCTTTTTCTTCCAGAAAAGTCACAAATACCAGTAACTTTTTATGGGGATCATTAGCAACTTCAAAAAGATGCTCCAGAAAGGTTTCATTTCTTTCGATTAAATCTGCCTGTGTTTCAGGGTTAAATGATCCATACCAATTTTCTATTTCATCGATAAAAATGGCACAGACATCTTCTCCAATAATTTCCTCAATCTGGTCAACCGTCGGAAACCGCTTAATTTTGCTCAGCATATCACTTCTTCCTAACCCGGAAAATACAGGTTCCCAGAGAAAATCTACATCGCACCTACGAGTAGAAATTATGCATACTCTTGTAGAAGAAGGTAGGGCAATATCTACTTTCCAACTTCTTAGCCAGTCTTTGGCGATTTGAGGTTCCTTTAATGTGTGATATAAAGTTATAAGTCCGTGAGTTTTCCCCGCCCCATAAGGACCGACAATTAAGATTGCTCCTTGATTGGAGATACCCGTGAGTTTTTCGTTTACTCGCTCTAATGCCCTTTTTAATGCTGATGACATATATGTTATCCCGAAAAGCTTTTCAGGATTACTTTCAATCCGATCCTCAGCACTGTTTACCTGATGGGACTGCATTACTCCCTGAAATTTACCTTCAACAATTTCTTTTCTGGGTTTCAATATATCTTTAATCAGAATCATTTTTTACCTCCATACCCCTCCTGTTTTGATACCCGGCAATTTTCCTTGTTTAGCAGGTTTATAGATGGTTTTCTCGTTAATTCTCAGATAGATAGTAAGGTCTTTGATGGTCATTATTTCATCTTTCATATCGGCCCCACTTTTATACGCGGATAAGTATATTTTCATAGATTATGAAGAGAAAGTCAAGGAAACGAGTTGCCTCAACTAAAATTAAAGTGAAATGGTATCGTTGCCTCAACTAAAAATCAAAGTTAAATTATTATTCCCTTAAGAGAATATTCTTAAGGGAGGGATTAGAGGTGAGGTATCTCTTGAAGACACGAAGAGAAATTGTTTATGAAGGAAATTAAGGATATAAGAAATTATCCAAGAAAGAAAAAAAGAGAGGCTCGATAACCTGGTAGCTATTACTGGATACAATCGTGACCATGCTTCACGATTACTCTCCCAGCATGATAGGTGTGTTTATG
>NZ_JAAYFP010000165.1:0-3283 GCF_012728195.1 Candidatus Sordicultor fermentans | reverse complement strand
TTTTTAATATGACCAGCAACTGTCTCTTCACCGGGTCGCCAATAGCTATTCTTGCCTGGTTAAAAAAATACCAACCAGAAGTCTTAGAAAAGGCTAAGTATCTTGTGTTTGCTAAAGATTGGATAAAATTTAAATTGACCGGGGCCATAACTACTGATTCTTCCGATTTATTTATGTTCCCTCAGCCTATAGAGGGAGAAACTCTTCCCCTATTGGAGATGTTTGATCTCTCTGGGTTAGAGAAAATTATTCCTCCCTTAGAAAGTGCTTTTGCAGTTATAGGAAAAGTGGGAAAGGAAGCAGCCGCAGTTACTGGGCTTGAGGTAGGTACTCCGGTAGTTAATGGCGTCGTAGATGTAGCTTCTTGTGCTATTGCTTTGGGAATTTTGGAATTTGACCAAGTTTATTCTATTTTAGGCACTACTTGTTTTAACGCTTTTTTGAGCAAGAAATCCAGTCGACTTTTTGAACCCCCAGGAGTGGGGATTACTGTCTCTTATCCCTTAAAAGATGCTTATCTTCGGGCAATGGGAACTATGGCGGGAACCTTGAGTTTAGACTGGTTCATAGCCCGGTTTTTAACCGATCAAAAGGAATCTTATTCTGAACAAAGTTCATTATTTTCTTTTTTAGAAGACGAAGTCCAAAAGATCCCGCCCGGATCGGAAGGGGTGATATTTCTTCCTTACATTAGTCCGGGAGGGGAAAGAGCTCCTTTTATTAATCCTCATGCGCAGGGGGTTTTCTTTGGTTTACGCTATAATCATACCAGGTTTCATCTCTTGCGAGCAGTGTACGAAGGGGTAATATTTTCAGTTATGGATTGTTTTCAGGCTTTTTCCTTATCTTTTGAAGAAATGAAGCTCGCCGGTGGTGGGTCCAAAAGCCCTTTTTGGTGTCAACTGATTGCAGACGCTTTAGCTACTAAAGTGGTGGTACCAAAAACTCAAGAGTTGGGAGCTTTGGGGGTAGCTTTGATAGCTGGAGTGGGAGTAGGGCTTTTCTCTAGCTTGCCAGAAGCTCATCAAGCCACTTTTGAAGTCAATCGAGTTTTTTATCCTGATTTAGTAAATCATCAGTTTTACCAGGATAAATTTGAGGTCTACCGGGAGCTAAGAGTTAAAGTAGAAGATATATGGAGTGTAAACGATCAACCGATAGGGAAAATTGGTAGTTATTCGGGTAAAGACTTTATAAAATAAGCGGGGCAATAAGGGAATTTCCCTTATTACTCTCATCCGTCATCCCTGCGTGTTTCTATCAAACGTTCGGAGGTTTTTTATAATCTTTAGGTTCCCGGCTAAAGAGAGTTCTACTATCTTCCGTGGAGGGGAGGAGTTATAATGATTTTTATGGTTAACTATAATTAGGGAGGTAAACAGTGGTTGATGATTATAGTGAATATGACTTGATGGGTGAAGTTGCTCGAATGTATTATTATGATGAGCTTACCCAAGATAAAATTGGCGAGATATTAGGTCTTTCCCGACAGAAAGTGTGGAGAATTTTAAGAAGAGCTAGAGAAGAGGGAATAGTTCAAATTAGAGTAGAAGGGTCTTCTCGGGTTGACTCAGAGATAGAGGACGCCCTCCGAGAAGATTTTGGTTTGAAAGAAGTAGAGGTAGCTCGGGTTTTTGCCACAGAAGAAAAATTAGTAGTGAAAAAAGTAGCTCAATTAGCTGCTTCTTACCTCAAGGAAAAAGTCGAACCTTATATTTCTTTAGGAGTGGCTTACGGTCGGACCTTATTTGAAATGACTAATTTTTTACCTGATAATCCGGTTATGGGTCTGCGGGTTATCCAAATCATGGGAGGATATGGTAAGTTAAAAGGGGAAGTAATGGCCGTTGAATTGGCTCGAAAAATTGCTGAAGCTTTTCAGGGGGACGTAGTTTATCTTTTAGCTCCTGCTTTTGCTCAGGATCCTCAAGCCAAAGAGGCTATTGAAAACCAGGAGAAGATAAAACGAGTTATGGATTTGGCTAAAACAGTGGATATTGCTTTGGTAGGGATTGGTGGAGTCTCTCCTGTTTCTACCCTTATGGATACGGGAGAAATTTATCCTCAAGAGCGAGAAGAGCTTCTGAGAGAGGGAGCGGTAGGTAATATTTGTGGTAATTTCTACGATATTGAGGGTAATCAGGTGGAGAGCTCAGCTGATAAAAGAAGGATTTCTATTAGTTTGGAAGATTTAAAAAAAATACCTGTAGTTATCGGTGTAGCTGGAGGAAAAAGTAAGTTGGAGCCGATTTTAGGAGCATTGCGAGGTAAATTAATTAATGTGCTCATAACTGATGAGTTGACCGCCCGTGATTTAGTGAAAAAAGATTAAGGTTGTTAGCTGCAAAAAACATGATAATCCTGAAGGGCTTTTTTTCTCCTGTTGGTCCGGGAGTTCCTGGGATCGTTGTTCCACCCACTGAGGGAGAAAGTGTCCCTCAGTGGGTTTTGTCTTTTTGTTCTGCTTTCATGTTTTTGCTTTTAGCGCCGCAGGTTGTTTTTTTCATTCCCGAAATTTAGCCGGCAATCTGCCTCATCCGTCATTCTCGAAATCTTTAATCGGGAATCCAAAGATTTTTGCTGAGAGATGCTTTTGTTTATACCCCTGATAGAAACATTCAGAGGTGACAAGCTTGTGGGAATTTCACCTTCACCCATAAGGGGGGAATAGGGGGTTTTCCCCTATAGTCGGAGTTATAAGTGTTTCTACCAGGCTATTTTGTCTGGCAATTACCAGGATAAAATGTCCTCTAACTGCTAGATGTTGTGTCCAAGAATAAGAGAGGACTGAGATACTCTTCCCTGAGAATACCTCAGTCCTCAAAGTCAACTTACAGGAGTTCTTTTTCTATCACATACCTAACTATATGGTCATCAATGATCTTTTTCTGATGTTGTTCCCCATACATCAAACAATGGGTAGCGGCTTTGTTAATCAATCGGGCACTACCAGCTGAATAGCGAAAAATCTCCTTTATCGCTTCATCTGAAAAGATATCAGAGGGAGACTCAGCATAGTGGAGATGGTGTAAGAGGTAAGACCTGGTACCAGCTTCATCAAAGTGAGCCAGATGACAGTGCAAGTCAAGGCGCTGAGCTATAGCAGTGTAGACTGGCTTTCTGAGTTTATCTCTAACCTCAGTTTGTCCCACCAGAATATTCCGGTTGCCGGAACCACCCTGTCCGGAGAGTTGGTTCCAATGGTTCCGGACAATGTTTCCATTGGTTCCGGCATGGGACCATAGGTTAATATTTACTTCCTGTCACTATTACTAAGACCATA
>NZ_JAAYFP010000164.1:0-12518 GCF_012728195.1 Candidatus Sordicultor fermentans | reverse complement strand
CTTTCAAGCTTCATCATACTAAAAACTTGGGATTGCTACAAAACGGCAGGGGAGGCATCCCCCTATTTTCTTAGGTAAATCACCGAAGCGGGGTTTATGAGCCTTTAGGAGAAGACTATAATTTTTCTTGAGCCCAGAATTTAACTAAAAACCTTTCCTAAATGGGTTGTTCTATTTAGCCATGATACTGTCTATCTAATACTTAATGGATAGAGTCTCGAAAGCTAATAGTAGAGGAAAAAATAAAAATATCCCTACAAAATGGGTTGACACTATCTTATAGAGCTGTTGTTTCCTAATGCTTATACAATGCCTCATATAGAATTATAGGTGAAAGTAAGCTCTCTATCAAATTTGTTCTACCTTTTCTTTCTTCTTGAAGATAGCATATCCTCTTTTCATTTTGTTACTAAAAGGACATTGTCTAAAGAATTTTAAAGGTGACATTATCACAGAATAACTACACACACAGTGACTGCTTCTTGACAACTCTATGGGATTTAATTAAAATGCCAATGGTCTAAGATTTTTCTTAAAAAGGTGGAGGAAGTTAGAATGTCGACCAAGACTTATGTTCCAGATGCGGAAAAAATAGAAAAGAAATGGTATGTAGTAGATGCCGAGGGTCAAGTTCTGGGAAGATTGGCTTCTCAGGTTGCCCAGATTTTAATGGGTAAACACAAAAGCATTTATACTCCCTTTATGGATGTGGGAGATTTCGTAATAGTGGTTAATGCTGAAAAAGTAAAAGTGACCGGCAAAAAAAAGGACCAGAAGCTATATCGCTGGCATACTGGTTATCCTGGGGGATTTAAATCGGAAACTTTGGGATCTCTTCTGAATCGTCGGCCAGAAGAAGTTATTCGTCGAGCAGTGTGGGGCATGATTCCTCACAATCGTCTGGGAAGGAAAATGATTCGCAAGCTTAAAATTTATTCTGGTCCTTCTCATCCTCACCAGGCTCAGAATCCTATTCCATTGAAAGATAAGGAGTGAATAAAGTGGCAGTAAACCCAAAATATTATGCTACTGGTAGAAGAAAAACCGCGGTGGCCAAGGTATGGCTTACTCTGGGGAGCGGGAAAATAGTGGTGAACGGCCGCGATTTTCGAGATTATTTTCCTTTGCCAGTTTGGCAAATATTATTGCAAAGACCTCTGGCTTTAACCGGGAGTGAAGCTCGGTTTGATGTGGAAGCTAAGGTTTCAGGAGGAGGATTGAGTGGTCAAGCAGGGGCTCTGGCTCACGGGATTGCCCGTTCTTTGGCCCTGGTAGATGAAAATTTGCGACCAACTTTGAAAAAAGCCGGGTTACTAACCCGTGATCCTCGAATGAAAGAGCGCAAGAAATACGGGCAGAGAGGGGCTCGAGCTCGCTTCCAGTTCTCCAAGCGGTAAAGTTTTCTTTTTGCCCCCGATAGGGGGCTTTTCCCCATTTTCTTGCTCTTACCGACTCATTGCCTTTTAGAACATGGGGGAAGAAAGGATTGTTCAAAGTGGCCGTCAGCACTTATCCCCTTTTGGAAATTGACCTGAGTATAATAGAGAAGAACATAAAGGTCCTTCTCAAAAAGTGTGCTAGCTGGCACCTGCATCCGGTAGTAGTAACTAAAGGTTTTTTGGCTGATGCCCCCCTTGTTTATCTTTTTTATCGCTCAGGGATAAGGAGCTTTGCCGATTCTAATCTGGAGAACTTGCTTCACACCAAGAAGCTATTACCCCCCGAGGTGCGACTTTCACTCATTCGCCTTCCTATGAAAGAAGAAGTAGAAGAAATTGTAGCACAGGGGATAATACCTTTTGTTTCTCACTGGGAAATGGTGGAAGCACTCAGCTGTGAGGCGGAAAAGCAGGGAAAGGTTTTGCCCCTTTTTTTAGCTTTAGAAAGTGGCGATGCTCGGGAGGGTTTTCTTCCTGAGGAGATAGAAGAAATGGAGGATAAAATTGATGATTTCCCCCATATTAAGGTAGAAGGGATTTGTTCTACTTTAGCCTGTCTCAGTGGAGTTTTGCCTGACGAGGAGATATTAGAGAGACTTGTAGCTTTTAAGAAGGGGTGGGAAGAGAAATGGGGAAGAAAAATTATTCTCTCTGTGGGAGGGACTACTTTTCTCTCTCTGTGGGAGAAAGAGAAGGAAATAAAAGGAGTAGACGAAATTCGCCTGGGAGAAGCTCTACTTTTTGGGAACGATATTAGCCGGGGAAGGAATATAGAGTGGTTAGAAAGTGGAGCTTTCACTCTTAAAGCGGAAATAGTGGAGATAAAAAGTAAAGAACCCGATAGAGGAAAGGAAACGGGCTTTGACGCTTTTGGAGAACCTGGTTTTTCACCAGAAGCGGGAAAAAGAAAAAGAATGATTCTGGCTCTGGGAAAACAGGATAGTGATGAACATCAATTATATTTTGCCGACGAAAATGCTAAAATAGTAGGAGCCACCAGCAATTACCTGGTTATAGATATAGAGGAAAGCAATAGAGTTTATCAATTAGGAGAAGTGGTGCAATTCCAGGCGGGTTATGGGGCAGTGTTACGTGCCTTTCTCTCTCCCTATGTGAGGAAAGTGTACCACTGGTAGGAGGAAAGCTATGGATAGAAAAAGATTTCGAGGTAGAGACTTTTTAGATCTGGTTGATTATTCCCGGGAGGAAATTCACTACCTTTTAGACACTGCTTGTGAGCTGAAAAGGTTGGATATGATGGGGATAAGGGATGAAAAACCCCTGAAGGGTAAAATAGTGGCCCTTCTTTTTGAAAAGCCCTCCCTGCGAACCCGGGTTTCTTTCGAAGTGGCAGTGCGACACCTGGGGGGAGAAAGTTTTTACCTTGGATCTCAAGAAGTGGGATTGGGACAGCGAGAGGCAGTGAAAGATGTAGCCCAGGTTTTAGACCGGATGGTGGATGGTCTCGTGATTCGTACTTTTGCCCATGAAAACCTTCTGGAAATCGCCCGCTTTGCTTCTATTCCAGTGATTAACGGTCTTTCCGATCTTTATCATCCCTGCCAGGTGTTAGGTGACCTTTTGACTATTCAGGAGAAAAAAGGAAAACTCCGGGGATTAAAAATCTGTTTTTTAGGAGATGGCAACAATGTCTGTCACTCCTGGATAAATGCTGCTTCTATTCTGGGGCTGGAGCTCGTAGTAAGCACTCCAGAGCGCTATCGAATTTCTTCTCAAATTTGGGAGGAAGCACAGGAGAGAGGAAAGAAGAATGGTGCTCGAATAATTTATGAAGTTGACCCCCAAAAAGCAATAGAAGGAGCGGAAGTGGTTTATACTGATGTATGGGCTAGTATGGGTAAGGAGGCAGAAAAAGAGGAGAGGAAAGTTTTTTTACAACCCTATCAGGTGAATAGTCATCTTCTATCTAAAGCTTCCCCTGACTTCATAGTTATGCATTGTATGCCTGCTAAACGAGGAGAAGAAATTACCGACGAAGTTATGGATGGGCCACATTCAGTAGTAGTGGACGAAGCGGAAAATCGTCTTCATGCTCAGAAAGCTCTTTTGACTCTAATTTTGAGTTAGGAGGAGGCCTGGTTGTTTCCAGCTTGGCTGTGGCGTTTTATACCGGAAGTCATAATACTATATTATCTTTTTTATCGTTTGGGTAGCCTGGTGCGAGGGACTTCCCTCTTTTTATCTTTCAAATGGCTGCCCCTTTTTTTTCTTCTGGCTGGTGCTTCCAATTTTTTAGGATTTCGAGAACTCAAGTTTTTCTGGGAACTGTTGATTTTTACTTACCTGGCAGGAAGCTTGATAGTTTTTCAGCCCGAGCTCCGGCGGGTTTTCTTTAACCGGATTCACCATCGGGGAGAGTCGGTTAGAGATTACTTTTTCGAGGATGAGGAAAACAGAAGTGAATTCATCAATAATATTGCTTTAGCCTGCCAGACTCTCTCGCGTAAAAAAATAGGAGCTTTGATAGTTCTGGAACGTAATGATAATTTGCGAGATTTTATCCAGACCGGTGTGGCTATCGATGCTTTCTTTTCTCCGGAGCTCTTGTTCTCTTTGTTTTTACCCGAGTCTCCTCTTCACGACGGTGCTGCTATCTTAAGGGAAAATCGAATTGTAGCAGCGGGGTGCATTCTCCCTTTAGCGGAAAGTACCGAAGTTAAAAAATTGGTGGGAACTCGCCACCGAGCGGGAATCGGGATAACCGAACAAACTGATGCTCTGGCTTTAGTAGTTTCGGAGGAAACTGGTAAAATATCTTTAGCTGTACATGGTAAAATGGCCTGGGATATTGAGATAGGGGCATTGAAAAAGATGCTGAAAATTTTGTATAAAAAGGTGTGAAAAGTGGCCAGGATAGAAAGACTTAAAAAGAGGTGGCAAGATTTTAAACGGAAGCGAAAAAGAGATAGAGAAATCAGAATTTGGGCTTGGTTATTAGCTTTGAGTTTCTGTTTTTTTCTGTGGAGCGAAATACTGTAGTATCGAAATAAAAAGACGAAGGCTTTAAAGAAAGGGGGATTATTCCTTGAATAGCTTTACCAGCAAAAACATAAGAAATGTAGGTCTTTTTTCTCATGCCGGGTCGGGCAAAACTACACTGAGCGAGGCTTTACTTTTCAATGCTGGGCTGTTGTCCCGTCGAGGTAAGGTGGAGGAAGGTAATACTGTCTCTGACTGGCAACCAGAAGAGATAAAAAGAGGTATATCTATTGACCTTTCTATTCTTCCCTGGGAATGGAAGGGATGTAAAGTTAATTTAATTGATACTCCAGGATATGCTGATTTTGTAGGCAATGTTTTAGGAGCAATAAGAGCAGTGGATAGTGCAGTGGTGTTATTGTGTGCGACCTCAGGAGTGGAGGTGGGGACAGAAAAAGTTTGGGAATATATTTCTCGGGAAAACCTGCCGGTCATTTTTTTTATTAACCGGATGGATAGAGAAGGAGCCAATTTTGATGAGGCAGTAGAGGAGTTGCAGGAGAAAATAAACCCCAGAGCCACTCCTCTTTTTATCCCGGTGGGCAAAGAGAGTGACTTTAGAGGAGTGATAGATTTGCTTCATTTTCGAGCTCTTTACTTCGGGAAAGAAGGAAAGGTAGAAGAGGGAGAGATACCGGAAGAGATGAAAGAAGTAGCACAAAGAGCTCGAGAAAATTTAGTAGAAAACATAGCTGAAACCAACGATGACCTTCTGGACCTGTATCTCGAGGGGCAAGAAATCTCTCCTTCTCAATTGGAAGAAGCTTTACGCGTTGCCATCCGGGAGCGTCATATATTCCCCATTCTATGTGGTTCAGGAGTAGAAAATAAAGGGGTGGATATCTTAGCTGACTTTTTAGTAGATTTTGCTCCCTCACCCTTGGAGCGCCCTCCGGTGCGGGGAATTAATCCTCTCACCGAAGAAGAGGAAGAGAGAAAATGCGATGAAAATGAACCATTTTCTGCACTGGTATTCAAAATCATCAGCGACCCTTATGTAGGAAAACTGGCTCTTTTCCGGGTTTTTTCTGGAAAAATTTCTTCCGACTCCCGTCTTTACAATGCCTCACGAGGGGTGGAAGAAAAAGTAGGACAACTCCTCTTTTTGCGGGGAAAGAACCAGGAATCAGCAAAAGAGATAAAAGCAGGAGATATAGGAGTGGTGGCGAAAATTGATGAAGTTTACATTGGAGACACCCTGGCCGATCGGGAACACCCCATTGTTTTCCCTCCCATTTCCTATCCCGAACCTACTTACATGGCGGCTATCAGGCCTTTGGGTAAAGGAGACGAAGAAAAAATCAGTCAGGCTCTGTCCCGGCTCATGGAAGAAGATCCTACTTTCCGGTTGTATAGAGACCCGGATACCAAGGAAGACATCGTTTATGGAATGGGAGATATCCACCTGGACGTTTTAACGGAAAAGATGAAGAGAAAATTTGGAGTGGAAGTTTCTCTTACTATTCCCCAGGTTCCCTATAAAGAAACTATCAAAAAACCTGCTAAAGCAGAAGGAAAGTATAAAAGACAATCGGGAGGAAGAGGACAGTATGGACACGCTTTCCTGGAACTGGAGCCTCTACCCCGGGGGCAGGGCTTTGAATTTGTGGATAAAATCGTGGGAGGGGTTATCCCTCGAAACTACATTCCTGCAGTAGAAAAAGGGGTGCAGGAAGCAATGCAAGAAGGTGTTCTGGCTGGATATCCAGTGATAGATGTGCGGGCTACTGTTTATGATGGTTCTTATCACCCGGTAGATTCTTCTGATATGGCTTTTAAAATTGCTGGCTCCATGGCGTTCAAAAAAGGGGCGAGCGAAGCTGAGCCGGTTCTTTTAGAGCCGATAATGAGCGTAGAGGTGATAGTGCCTGAAGAGTATATGGGAGATGTTATTGGTGACCTCAATAGCCGAAGAGGAAGAATTTTAGGCATGGATCCTCAAGATAGCTACCAGAAAATTAGAGCTCTGGTGCCTCTGGCAGAGCTTTTCCGCTACTCAGTGGATTTACGCTCCCTTACTCAGGGGCAGGGATATTTTACTATGAAATTTTCCCATTATGAAGAAGTGCCAGCTCAGCTTGCTGAAGCTATAATTGAGAAGGCCAAGAAGGAAAAAGAAGCGGTTTCGTGAAGCAGGGAATTTTAGTGGGAGTGGATATAGTAGAGATAGAGAGAGTAGAAAAAGCGGTAGAGAGATTTGGTGATCGCTTTTTGAACAGGCTTTTTCTGGAAGAGGAACTCAGTTTTTACCGTTCTCCAGGGAGGCGGCGAGAAGGGATAGCAGCTCTTTTTTGTGGTAAAGAGGCGGTAAAAAAACTCTTTTTATCTAAAAATTTCCTTCTTCCCTGGCGGCAGGTTAAAATAGAACACACCTCCGGGGGAAAACCGGAAGTTAAACTTTCTCCTTTGGTTCCTGCTTTTTTTGAAGAGATTGACATCTCTATTTCTCACAGCCACCAGTTCGCGATAGCGGTGGCGATAGGGGTAGAAAAAGAAGGTGTAAATAATGGAACTGGTTAGCTCGCAAACCATGCAAAAGGCGGAGAAGGCCCTTTCTGAGAAGTATGGAGTAGATACTTTGCTGTTGATGGAAAATGCTGGACGAGGAGTGACGGAGGAAATAGTAAAAGTTCTGCAATGCCACTCTTTCTCCAGAGTTTATATAATGTGCGGAATGGGCAACAATGGCGGGGATGGGTTAGCGATAGCTCGCCATCTTCGCCTCCGTTTTCCTACTCTTTCTATTTTAGTTTACCTTGTGGGTAAAGGGAAAGAGTTAAAAAAAGATGCTCAGTTTAATTACCAGGTAGTGAAGAACTTATCTATTCCTGTGGTGGAGATTTCTTCCTCTCAGGAGGTGGAGTTAGAGAGAGGAGCTCTCGTGGTAGATGCTCTTTTGGGAACCGGTATTACCCGGGAAGTGGAGGGAATATACAGAGAAGTAATAGAAAAAATAAACGCATCGGATAACTTTGTGGTGGCTGTAGATGTCCCCTCGGGAGTGGAGGCAAGCGATGGTCGGGTAATGGGAGAGGCTGTGAGAGCCAACCTTACCGTTACTTTAGGGTTGGTAAAAAGGGGATTATGCAACTTTCCCGGGCGGGAATATGCGGGAAAGATAAAATTAGTGGACATCGGTATCCCTCTTTCCTTAGAAGAGGTGAAGCTCAAAGCCGATGGATTTTTGATTACCCCATCTATGGTAAAAGAAATGCTTCCACAGAGGCACTGGGATACTCATAAAATTTCTGCCGGAGTCTTGGGGGTGGTAGCCGGCTCTTCTCCCCTTTTAGGAGCTGGCCTTTTAGTATGTTTGGGGGGATATCGCTCGGGAGCGGGGATGGTGGTGTGGCCCTTAGCTTCTTCTCTTTCGCCCTTGGTTAAACTCTTTCTTCCTGAAGTGGTGAGTGTTAACCTTTCTTCTTCTGGGGAGTGGCATTATTCTTTATCTCACTGGGAAGTGGTGGAGAAAGCATTCCAGGATAGGAAGTGTGGAGCGCTGGCTGTAGGTCCGGGGATGGGAACCAATCCCTCCACACGTCTCTTTTTAGAGAAAGTGATAGAGAACTCCCGGGGAGTGATAGATGCTGACGCTTTGAATATTATTTCTCAGAATATAGACAGCTGGAAGGGTCACCTTACCGGTTGGGTAATTACTCCTCATTCTGGAGAAATGGCGAGAATCTTAGGTGTTTCGACGCCGGAAGTTAATGAAAATAGAATTGCCGCCAGCTTAGAAGCTTCTTCTCTTCTGGGATGCGTTACGGTTTTGAAGGGAGCAGGGACGGTCGTAGCTTCTCCTCGAGGAGAGATATTTTTAAATCCTACGGGAACTTCAGTCCTTGCCAGTGCAGGAAGCGGTGATGTTCTGACAGGAATTATCGCCGGATTTATGGCTCAGGGGATGAACTCCTTAGATAGTGCAATAAGCGGAGTTTTCCTCCATGGGTTGGCAGGAGAACTCCTGGAGAGAGAAGGAAAAAAACAGATTTTATCTCAGGAAATAGCTGGAAAACTGAATGAAGCTCGAAGGATGGTAGAAAATGGAGAATATACTCTTTCCTTTCTGGATGGAGATTGACGCTCAGAATTTGCATAACAATGTAGAGGTATTGAAGAGGTGGTCTCCCTCTTCTTCCCTTATGGCAGTAGTAAAGTCGGAGGCTTATGGTCATGGATGGGAAGCAGTAAATCTTCTTTATGATTACGGGTTGAGAAAATTTGGAGTGGCTTCGGTAGAAGAAGCGCACGAGTTGAGGAAAAGAGGTATAAAAGGGGATATATATCTTTTGGGAGGATTTTTCACTGAGGAAGCAGAAATGATTCTGGAAGATGGGTTGACTCCGGTGGTTTCCTCCCCGAAGGAACTGCAGGCTCTGGAAGAGTTGGCCAGAAAAGCAAATAAAATCATACCTTTTCATCTGAAAGTAGATACCGGGATGGGGCGAATGGGATTTTTACCTCAAGAGATAAATGGGGAATGGTGGAAAAGGTGGGGAAATAACTGTCATCTTTCCTTGAGGGGAGTTATGACTCATTTTGCCAGTGCTGAATCTGACCCGGCATACACTCACTTTCAATTTGACAACTTTCTTTCTTTTTTGGGTCGGCTTCCTGAAAATAATCCTTCCCGGGAGAGGCACTGTTGTAATAGCGCCGCCTTTCTTGCTTTTCCGGAAATGCATCTTGATTTATCCCGGGTGGGGATTGCCTTCTGGGGTGTTTCTCCCTGGGGAAGAAAAGCCACACTGCCACTGGATTTAAAGCCAGTGATGAGAATAAAGGCCCGGGTAAAGCAGGTTAAAACTCTTCCTCCTGGCTCTTCTGTGGGCTATGGGGGGACTTTTACTACCTCAAGGGAGACTAAAATAGCAATAATATCCATTGGTTATTCTCAAGGCTTGTTTCGCAGCCTCTCTAACCGAATGGAGGTGTTAGTGAGGGGGAAAAGAGCACCATCCCGGGGAAATATTTCTATGGATCAAATGACTGTAGAGGTAACAGGAATTGAGGGAGTGGAAAAAGGAGACATTGCTACTGTGGTTGGAAAAGAAGGAAAAGAGGAGGTAACCATAGAAGAAATAGCGGATTTAGCTCATACCGTACCTCACGAGGTTCTGTGCAGTTTGGGTAAAATTAAAAATCGGATGATTTATGAAAATCATTGCTCGCTGGCAAAGTAAAAGCGAAGAAGAAACTCGAAAGTGGGGAGAGAAGTTAGCTAAAGATTTTTTGCGCCCCGGAGACCTGGTGATAGTGGCTGGGGAGCTGGGGGTGGGTAAAACTCAACTGGTGAAGGGAATAGCTAAAGGATTAGGTATAAAAGAAGAGGTTAAGAGCCCTTCTTTTTCTTTAGTTCATGAGTACAGAAAAGAAGGTTTCACTTTCTACCATTTAGATTTTTACCGTCTGGAAAAGGAAGAAGAAGTGGTAGATTTAGGATGGGAAGAATATCGGGAAGATGAAAAGGGGATAGTGGTGGTGGAGTGGGGGGATAAGTTCCCTTTTCTCTTTTCTCCTCCCTTTTTTCTGGTTCACTTAAGTTATAGAGAGGAAGATACAAGAGATATCGAGGTGTACTATGATTCTTGCTCTGGATAGCAGCACTTCCTGGCTCAGTATAGCTTTAGGTTCTGCTGAAGAGGTTTTTTTTCATCTAACCCACTATACTCAAAAAGACCATTCTCGCTGGCTTATTAAGCATCTGAGCCTTTTACAAAAAGAATTCAACTGGGAAAAAGATCTGGAGATAGTTCTGGTGGGTTTGGGTCCGGGCTCTTTTACTGGAGTGAAAATTGCAAACATTGTGGCAAAAGGCATATCTTACTCTCTGGGAAAACCTCTGGGTGGCTTTTCTACTCTGGAGGTCATCGCTCATCAGGTTCCCGAGCGTATAGCTCAAGATTACGAAATTTTACTCCCTGTAATAAAGCACAAAAGGAAGGAGGTTTTCTGGATGGAACTATCACCTCAGTTCCAGGAGTGTTGCTCTTTTCCAGAAATTCAAGCAGGTCCTAAAGAAGAGGTAGCAACAAAATACGAAGGCAGGAATGTTCTCGTCATTACTCCCTGGGTGGACATAGCGGAATTTTTGGAAAGTAAGGGTTTCTCTTTTTTTGCACCCCGGGAGTCTTTACCAGAAGCACGAGGATTAATAGAATTGTATCGGCGGAGAGAGAATGAAGCGATGGTAAATCGAGAAAATATTTTTACTCTGGTGCCCTTTTATGGCTCAAAGGTCTGGGGATAGAGAACCTTATTTATGGGAAGAAGGAGATTTTAAAATCTCCTGGATGCGGCCTTATCACCTGCCTCAGGTTATGGCCATTGAACAGAGCTCTTTTCCTCAACCCTGGTCTTATTCTTTATTTTTGAGTGAATTATCCAACCAGGCAGCTACCTATTTCGTAGCTTTCTTCCAGGGTAAAATCATCGGCTATCTGGGTCTGTGGATGGTATGGGGGGAGGCTCATATAACCACTTTTGCCATTCATCCTGCCTACCGGGGAGAAGGGTTTGGTAAAAAGCTTTTTGGTTATGCGCTAAATTACGCTAAATCTCAAGGATGTAGTGAGGTCTCATTGGAAGTGCGCCCTTCCAATATTAAAGCACAGAATTTGTATCACGGTTTTGGCTTTAAAAAGATAGGAGTGCGCAAGCGCTACTATGCTGATGGAGAAGATGCCTGGGTAATGAAAAAGGTCTTTTGAGGGAGGATGTTTATTGATTCACGTTTTAGGTATAGAAACGAGTTGTGATGATAGTTGTGTGGCGGTGATTAATGATAAATATCAAGTTTTGTCCAATGTAGTATCCAGTCAAACTGAATTTCATCGTCGTTTTGGAGGAATAGTCCCGGAAGTAGCCTCTCGCAAACATCTGGAGTATCTTCCTCTGGTTTTAGATCAGGCTCTTCGGGATGCTCATCTCGATTTAGAAAATATAGATCTGGTGGCGGTGACTCAGGGTCCTGGTCTTCTGGGCTCTTTGCTCATGGGAGTGTGTTTAGCTAAAACCATCGCTCTTTTTAAAGATAAAACCTTTCTTGGGGTTAATCATCTGGAGGGGCATCTCTTCGCTATTCGTCTCGAATATCCAGAAATCCAGCCTCCTTTTTTAGCCTTGATTGTATCCGGGGGGCACACTGAAATTATTGCTGTCCGGGATTGGGGAAAGTACCGTCACTTAGGAAGTACAAGAGACGATGCTGCTGGAGAAGCTTATGATAAAGTATCCAAGTTTTTAAATTTAGGTTATCCGGGGGGTCCTATTATAGACAGGGTGAGTGAAGGTGCTCAAGGCGACCGTTTCCACTTTTCTGCTGGTTTAGAGGATGATGATACTCTGGATTTTAGCTTCAGTGGATTAAAAACTGCAGTAGTGCGCCATTACTCTTCTCTGAAAGAGGAAGAAAAAAAAGATGAGAAGCTCATTCGAGATTTAGTAGCTTCTTTTCAGGAAAGTGTGGCGAGGGTTTTAGTAAATAAAACTTTTAAAGCTCTGGAAATTTATGGTTTTTCTCAGATAGTTGTGGGGGGAGGAGTGGCAGCCAATCGTCATCTGCGAGCGAAAATGAAAGAAGAGGGAGAAAAAAGAGGAGTGCAAGTTTTTTTCCCTTCTCCTTCCTTTTGTACCGATAATGGTGCTATGATTGCCGCCTGTGGTCTTTTCCACTGGGAGCGAGGGAGAAAAGATTCCTGGGAAATGGACCCCGACCCTCGACTTCCCTTGACTTCTATAGAGTGAAGACCGAAGGGGGAAAATTATCACCCCTCATCCTGCTCTTCTTTCTGGAAGGAAGAGGGAATCTTTTTCTCCAGTGTAATTTTTAGTCTTTTACTTTTCCGTCTTTTGTGCTCTTTTTTTACATTTGTTTGCATTCATTGTTTTTTTGGGGGTTATAGAGGATTTACTCTCTTCTGTCATTCCCAAGATTTTTAGTCGGGAATCCACGTTTTTGCTTTTTTTCTTTTTGGAACCATAGGAGCATCCCCTCCCATTATTTAGATTCCTCGTAGAACCACTCAGGAAAGGGTTCTCATTTCTCTTGGTGCTCTTCTATCTTATGTACTATATAAT
>NZ_JAAYFP010000016.1:0-26675 GCF_012728195.1 Candidatus Sordicultor fermentans | reverse complement strand
TCAACTAAAAATCTCGACACAAATCATTCTATTTGCAGGCTATCCTCCTTAAGCTGAAGGTGGAATAGGGCTCGCATTATAGTTCTATAGTTGACTACAAGAAAGTAGGTAAGGGAAGGGTTTTTGAGAGAAGCATTTTTTAAGAAAAATCACCCTCACCCTACTCCTCTCACTCCGAGGGCTTCTCTTTTTGTCATGCCTGAAATTTAGCGAGGCATCCATGTTTTTTAAATACTGTGGACCCCTGATAAAACCATTCAGGGGTGACAAACAAGGGGTAATAGAGGCATTCAGGGAATCCACCCCCCACCGTCATTCCCGAGATCTTCAATCGGGAATCCATGCTTTTGCTTTTTTCTTTTTGGAACCATAGGAGCATCTCCTCCCATTATTTAGATTCCTCGTAGAACCGCTCAGGAATGACCTCTCCCTCCGTCATTCCCGAAATTCAGGCGGGAATCCACTGAGGAAGATGTTTCCCCTTCCTCAGTGGTCTTTTAATCTTTTAATCTTACGCCGTTAGGCTGTTTTCTCTTTTTCTGTTGACATCACTATTATAATATCTAAGGATTGGAGAGTGATAAATTGATTAAAGCAATTATTTTTGATATAGATGGAACCATTACTGACACCAACCCTCTATTCTTGCGGAGCATCTCTCAAGCATTTCGGGAGTTTATGGGGGTTGAGAAGCCAGAGGATTTTTTTGTTTTTACTGTGGGCATCCCCAGCCCTGAGACATTAAAGGCTTTGAATATTCCCCCCGAAATGGAAAGAGCTTTTGTGGCTCGCTGGCAGGAATTAATTCGGGAAGGTATGAGGGAAGTACGACTTTTTTCAGGAGTTAGAGAAGTAATAGAAGAACTGCACCAGGAAGGGCTAAAAATGGCACTGGTTACTTCTAAGATTCGCTCTGAAATGTCTTATCAGTTTGACCACTTCATGATAAACCATTTTTTTGAAACTATAATTTGTGCTGAGGATACCCCTCGTCCTAAACCTCATCCCGACCCTCTTCTCTTGGCTCTGGATAGATTGGGGGTAAAGAACAAGGAAGCTATTTTTATAGGTGATAGCATTTATGATATTCAAGCAGCAAAGAAAGCTTTGATTCCCTTTGCTCTGGCTTCCTGGGGGACACTGGAGCTGGAGAAAGTTCTGGAGCTTCACCCCGAATTTGTGTTAGAAGAACCGGAGGACATTGGAGAAATAGTGAGAGGAGAGCGAGATTTAACTCCGGCACTTTGAATTAATTAACGGATAATGAAAGCGTTGGAAACTTTTCTTTCTCCCAGAGGGTCAGAAGGTTGATTAAGGATTTGACCTTGAAGATAAAAAGTTGTGGAGCCTCCGCCATCCAGGTTGAGCGCGTTAACTACCCGGTAATTTTTCAATTCTTCTACTAATTCGGGAATAGTTAGCCCCACGCTATGAGCAGGATTTCTGCCATCCACCACTAAAAAAAGAATCTTCCCTTCTTCAGTTTGGGCAATGACAGTGCGAGGATGTTTTTCAGTTACTATTTTTTCGTTGAAATTACCGAACGGTCCCGGCTGTCCATTTCGGAAAAGAAGAGGGCCAGAACTTAAAATGTACCTTACGTCTTTCCATCTCTCCCAATCCTCATCTTTAGGGTATATCGACATTTTGACTTTAACTGAAGAGCCGGGGATGAGATTTTTCCACATCCACTGGCTGGCTTCTCCCCTGCCTTGTAAAATAAACCCATCAGTGGGAATAACCGTTCCCCCCTGGCTACTTTTAGTTTCTATAACTTTTCCTTTAACTATAATACTTTCTATTCCTTCTTGCTTTGGAGTTTTCTCCCCTAAGAAATGGTCGTAAAAAACTAATTCTTTTCCATTATTACGGCGATTGATTCCGGTAATGGAATAAGTGGCACCATTTTGTGCCTGTGCCTGGGCTTTAAACTTTAGCTCTCCGAAAAGCAGCTGGTTATTTTCGGTGATACCGACGCTATACCACCCTTCTTGAGGCTCACTGAGGATTCTCCCATCTATCATTAGAGTTCCTAAAGGATCGCCATCCTGGGCAAAGAAACCTGCATTTACAGCAAAAATTGCTCCTTTTCTTTGGGCAATTTCGCTGGTTTTTTCTTTCTCTAACACTTTATCTTGAGCCAGGGCTATTTCTAATCGGAGAGGAGAATTAGGGTCAAACAGCAATCCCACGCTGAAGAAAGGTCCCACAGGAGTGGTAGGGGTAACAGTTGGAGTAGCGTCTGTTGTTATTTGATAAGATACAAAGCCCTGCTTTTGTAAACGAGCACTAACTTGAGAGGCCTCCTCTTTAGAGTAGGGACCTATTCTTACTTTGAAGAGGTCTCCCTCCTTTTTCACTTGAGCTGTTGTATACCCCAGTTCTTTGAGCCAGGTAGCTGTTCTCTCTGCTCTCTCCTGGTCTTGAAATGCTCCTACTTGGAGCATTACCTGTCCACTTAACGGTCCTTTTGCCTGTGTGGTTTCTAAACTGGGAGAAGGAGAGAACCCTTCTTTCTTTACTAAGAGGGTAATATACTGATTGATAACTTTCTCCCTTTGCCAGCTTACATCTCCCCGGGCATAGCGGGATATCTTTTCTTTTAGTTGAAGGAATTCACTTTTAGTGAGGGGGTCTTTAGGTCTCAGCTTCCCTGTGCTATCTCCCTGGAAAAGGGGAGGCTCTAAAGTACAGGCAAGAATCATCCACTTCTGGTCTTCAGAAGAGAGGTTGGATAAATCAGAAAAGGCAACGCTTTTTGTATCTACAAAGGAGAGCAAGTCTTGATAAGAAAGAGCCTGGATCACCATTTTTGCTGCTTCAAGACGGGTTATGGGCTTTTCTCCTTCTCCAAAATCAGGAATTCTTCCTGAAGGAAGCTGGAGAAGGCGAGTTAGCTCTTGAGAGAAATCTCTCCAGGCCACAACATCCTGAGCCTGTACAGAAACAGAAAATAAGGAAAAAATTACCAGTAAAAGAAATATTAGCTTTAATTGTTTCTTTTTCATTTCTGTGATTAGTTTAGCAAAAGTACTCAAAAAAGGAAAGACCAATTGTCTTTTTGATGGTTTTAAGCTAATTTTATTAGCTCTTTCCTTTGCCATTCCACTTATAAAAATCTCACAAAGCCCAGAATCCTTATTAAAATAGCGAATTTATGAGATATTGTGTAAAATACGAGGGAGTCGAAATAGAAGCATTAAGCGAGGCAGACACCAGGGCAAAACTTGTTGATTCTCTTTTCACGAGATAGGGGGGAGAAGACCTCTTCTGTAGCGAGGAAATCGATAGAATTGCCTCAGAAATACTGAAGTCTGCAAAAGTTCTGTATGTAGCGTAAAATTGTTGTGGCACAAGAAATGTAGCTAAATTTAAGTTTACAAAAGAGAGTTGAAAGGAGATTGATGATGACATGAATAGCCCCGGAGAAGAGCTCCTCGATTTTATGGTTGCGAATGCTATTTATCCTTTTTGCAGCAAAAAGGGAAAGATTTTTTTGAGATGTTCTAAGAAAGGGATACTAACCGAAGGAAAAAAGAAAGAAATCATTGAGCAATTGAATATCGAAACAGGTGATGAGTGCGAAACATTGAGAGAGGAAATTAAAAAACAGGTAGCAGAGCGTCGTACAACTCGTCCTATAAAAGAATGGATAAAAGAAGAAAGGCCGAGAGAAATGCTGGCGCGGCTGGGAGCGGAAAATCTGCCGTTATCCAAGCTTCTGGCAATAATTTTGAGAACAGGGAAAAATGGCTCGAGCGCTGAAGAGCTGGGCCAGACCTTGCTTAACCATTTTGGGTCACTAAGAGCGATAGATGCAGCACCAATTTCTGAACTATCTAAAATTGAAGGGATTGGTCCCGCTAAAGCAGCTCAAATCAAAGCATCGCTGGAGCTGGGTAAAAGGCTTTTCCAGGAAAGAGCCTCAACCCGGAAAAAATTAACCAGGCCAGATGATGTAATTAGCTATGTTTCTGAATATTATGCTCCTTATCTGAGGGACAAAGAAAAGGAATTTTTTAACGTCATTCTCCTGGACATTAAAAATAAACCCATTGATAATGTTGAAATAAGCAAGGGCAGTGTTAATGCGACTATTGTTGACCCTAAGGAGATTGTCAGGGCTGCATCTTTAAAGTCTGCATCTTCTGTAATCCTGGTCCACAATCATCCTTCAGGAGAAACCACCCCCTCCCAGGATGATATTGAGTTAACAAATCGTATTGTATCGGCATGCGAGCTTCTGGGCATAAAGGTGTTAGACCATGTAATCATTGGCAAAAATATGGAAGATTTTTACAGTTTCGCAAAAGAAGGATTGATAGGGTGAATCAAAAATCATAACCGCAGTATAGAAAAATGGATCTACTTAAATAAAAGGGCTAACCCTTCGAGCTTGCCCCTGCTCCTTCAATGAAAATTGGTTGCCCTAAGGCTCTTTTTTTATCGCTTTTCCTAATCACCACTACTCTTATGTAGCCCTCATCTCCTTCAACAAAATAGGTATCTTCCTTGACTCCTCTGATTACCCTTCTTTTCACTCCCTCTTTTGCAATCCACTCGATAGTGGCCTCTCTACTTGTGGAAGCCACAATTTTATCAGGATAAACTTTTACTGAGAGGTCCGGCCCTTCGGTAGAATAGAAGTGGCCGTTTCGCAAGGCGGCAATGATGCTATCTTCCCGCAAATCGGGAGCTGCAACTACTACCCAGGCTCGATTCGCTTCCCTGGCTATAGAGTGGCAATCAGCTCCTGCCATCCCCCAGATTCGATACCCTCGGGTCAGCAAGGCGTCCCATTTATTCTCCGAATTAGTTCTCCATCTTTTTGCATTAATTACCTCTATACCGCAAGCTCCGGGTACAGATAATAACTCTCTCAAAGTCCACCCACTGAACAGAGGCCATCGGTTAGGATGAGCATAAATCGCTACCCCTCCCTCCTTTTGAATATGGTCAATAATTTTATCCGGCCGCATCTCGTCAGTTTGGCTTTTCACTCCTATTCCCAAAATGTGCCCTGAAGAAGAAGATTTTTCCACCCCGGGAATAAATAGAATCCCGGGAACTGTAGGAGCTTTTGTTATCTGATCATGGTCGGTAATCACCACAAAGTGGTATCCCAAAGACTGGTATGCCTCCATTACTTCCTGCAGAGTATCATCACCATCTGATGCTTGAGTGTGACAGTGGATTTGCCCCTTAAACCGAAAGTCTTCTTCTGGATAAGGGGAATAAATAGTAAATCGGTCAGAACGGATGGGTTGTAAATCAAGCAAATAATCAGGAGAAGATGCTTCAAGCGCAAAAAGATAGTCACCCTCGAGTCTGAACCCGTATCCAAGCAAAAAGCCAAGCAAGATAAAAACATTTACTTCCACAAACCAACTGCTTTTAATCAGCTAAATCCTCCTTTCAGATGATGTGGCAGACACACCGATTCAGTAACTCCCTTCCATAACAAGACCGTGTATAAAATAACACAGAACAAATAAATTATTAGAGCGCAAATAACGAACAAAACAAAAACTCATTTTTATAGTATCCCGTAAAAACCTTTCATAATTAAAGCATAATGGAAGAAGAAAGTAGCCACTAATAAATATATCAGGTTAAGAGAAGAAAAGGGGTTTTCTGATGAGTTGTTTCTGGCTAAAAATGGCACTATTTGAAATTGGATGGGAAAAAGAGACCTAAAACAATAATGAAAAGAAACTAAATACCCTCACAATGAATTAGCATTGTATTTGTCTTTGGAGAAAATATGGCACCCGCAAAGCCTGTCGTGACTATAAAGGAGAAAACATACCCTCATAACCCCAAAAAAAACAAAAGACATATTCGAGGGTCATAATGACCTCTTGGTAGCTTGCCACACGATGATTCTACTGCATGGAAGGAAAACATAGTGCCAAGAGGGACATTACCATGGGCTTTACGGTTAACTATAATTAATTTCTCTATGATATAATAAATCGTGATCAATAGTAGTCGGTTTTTTCGTTTTAAACTGCAACAATCAAGGGTTTGGAGCTAAAAAAGATAATGAAGAAGAAAATTAAAATTCTCCATACTGCTGATTGGCATTTGGGCCTGGTATCCTGGAAAACCCGCCGGGAGGTAGATAGAGGAGAGGAACAAAGAGAAGCTCTGGAAGAGCTTATAGGGGTAGCAGAGAGAGAAAAGGTAGACCTCGTGGTTCACGCTGGAGACCTTTTTCACAGTTCTCATCATCCCGACAAAAAAACCATCAAGCTGGCTGTGGATACCATTTTACATCTGGTGGATATCGCGCCTTTTGTGTGGGTGATGGGCAATCATGATTGGTATGCTATAGAAGGGTTGAAAAAAATTTTTCCTCCTCAAGCTTACATCATCCGTGATTATACTCCTCGGGAAATAGAGGGCATCCCTGTCACTGTTTTTCCTCTTCCTTACGTGAGTCTGGCTCGCCTTTTGGGTGATTACCGGGGAGACGAGATCCAGGATCGAGCTCGAGAGCTACTGAGACAGGAGATGAAAAAGTGGGAAAGAAGTTTTCTTCCTGATCGCTGGAATATCCTGGTAGCTCATGCTACAATTGAAGAATTAGCCCGATACGCTGAAGCTAACCCTCACCGGGAAGTGTTTTTGAAAAAAGCTGATATTCCTTCTGCTTTTAACTACGGGGCACTGGGCCACTTGCACACCTTCTCTTTTTTGCGCTCGCCCTGTCCTCTTTATTATCCCTCTTCACTGGTAGTGGATAGCTTTGAACATGTGGGAAAAGAGGGAAGTTTTTTGCTGGTGGAATTGGAGGAAGGGAAAGAAAGCAAGGTGGAACCTTATTTTTTATCTGGCGCGCATTTGTGGGATTGGGAGTTGAAGGAAGAAAAAGAGATAGAGGAAATTTATGAGGAAATTTCTCAAGATATGACGGGGAAAAGGAATTATATTCGTTTGCGCATCAAGGAAGATTTTTATACCCCGGCTTTTGCCAATAAGCTAAAAGAGATGGGGGGAGAAAACTGGCAAATAGTGGTGGTGGAAGTTATTCCTCGAGAGAAAAAGGAAGTCGAAGAAGAACCACTTCCGGTGAACGAAGATTCTATTCCTCAACTATTTTCTCGTTATTGCCAGGAGCAAAACTTATCAGAAGAAGTGGTTAAGCTTTTTTATCGCTATTACCAGGAAGCAGGAGAGATTAGTGAGACCTCTTGAATTAGAAGTAGAAAAGTTTTTGGGCCTGGAGTCTCTTTCCCTTGATTTTGATTCCAGTTTTTTTGTTTTGGTGGGTCCAAATGGAGCAGGTAAATCTTCCATTCTGGAAGCTATTTTTTTTGCTCTCTTCGGGCGAGGTATCCGTTTAGAGCGAGGCAAAAGAGAATTGATTCATCGAGGATATCCCGAAGGTCCCCTGCGAGTGAAATTGAAATTCCTCCTGGGGGGTAATGAGTTCCAGGTGGTTAGAGAGTATTCTCCCCGGGGTGGGGTGGCAGTTTTAGAGAAAAAGGAAAATGGCGTCTGGAGGGGTTTAGCTTCAGGGGAGCAGCTGGTGAATAAGAAAATAGAAGAAATCATGGGTTTTGATTATCTCACCTTTAAATCTTCGGTATTTTTGCCTCAGGGAGAAACCCTTTCTTTTGTAGAAGCCACTCCTGCGGAGAGATTTAAGACTTTGAGCAGTCTATTTGGTCTTGAGTTGCTGGATGTAATTCGGGAGAGAGTGAAAGAGGAATTACGCTCTTTAGAAAGAGAGCTTCTTCCAGAAGAGAGTAAATTGGAGGAGCTGGAAAAAGAAAACTTGGAAGAGCAATTAAACTTGGCTAAAGAAGAAAAGAAAGATTTGGAAGATAAAACTGCAGATTTGGCTGGAGAGGAAAAAGACAAAAAAAGGCGAACCGAGCTATTGAACAGGCTCACAGAGATAAAAAATAACGAAAAAGAGCTACAAAAAAAGCATGATGATTTAGAAAAAGAGAGAGATAGAGCTTATAAAAAAGCTCAAGAAGACCGGGAGATCCAAAAAGCCTGGGAAGTAAAAGCTTCTTTCTGGCAACCCTGGCAGATAGTAGTAGAAAGAGTTGAAAAATGGGAGAAAGATAAAAAAGCTTGGTTGGGAAAGAAAGCAAAAATAGAAGAAGAAATTGCTCAACTGAGCAAAAATTTGCAAGAAATAGGAGAAAAAATTAAGGAGCAGGAGACTAAAAAAAATAACTTAGCAAGTTATGAAGATAAACTTCGCCGAGAAGCTCTTCCTTTAGCTGAAGAGGCCAGAGCCATAAAGAGAGAATTGCAGGAATTAGAGAAGGATAAGGAAAGAATAAGAAAAAAAATAGAAGAACTGGAAATAATTCTACAAAAAGAAGAAAAAGAAGAAAAGGAATTAGAGAGAAAAATTACTGAAGAAAAAGAGAAGATTAAAAAAGAAGAAGAAATAATTCAAAAAGTAGAAAAAGCAGAAGAAAAAATAGAACCTCTTCTTAAAGAGTTAGGAGAAAAGGAGAAAGAAATTTCTCTTATTGCTGTAGAGCTCAAGAGTTTACAAAAAGACATTGAGCTAAGTAGTGAAAGATATAGAAAGTTAGAGAGAGAGTGGGAAAAGAAGAGAAAAAAACTGTCACTGTGGCAGGAAGAAAAGAAAGCAAGAGAAGAAGATTACCGCCAGATGGTTAAAAAGTTTGCTCTTTGGGAGTTGGAAAAAGAGTGGGAAGAAAAAGGATTTTGCCCTCTCTGTGGTAGCAATGTCCCTCCTCCTTCTGAGGCAGAAAACCTTCCGGAGGTAGATTGGGAAGGTTATCATTCTTTTCAGGAACAAGGAGAAAAATTAGTAGAAGAGGAAAGCTCTCTCCGTCAGGAAAAAACTCAGGAAGAAAGCAAAATAGCAGAGTTAAAAGATAAAGAAGAAGAAAAATTAGAAAAAAAGAAAAAATTAGAAGAAGAAAAGAACAGAATTTTAGAAGTTCTAAAGAACATTGATTTACCACCTCTTGTAAAGCCAGAAAGTATAGAGGGGTTTTTGAAGGAAAAAAGAGGAGAGAGAGAAAAGGCACTTTTTAATCTTTATCAATTGGAGAAAAACAGAGAGGTCAAGAAAGCTAAAATAGAAAGCAGGATAAAGGAGAAAGACGAAGAGCAAGTAAAGATAGAGAGTATAGAAAAGAACATAAAAGAAGAGGAAAAATTCTTAACCGAAAAAAGAGAACAACTTTCTCAAATTTTTGCTGTTTTACGATGGGAGGACGATCGGTTTCCAGAAGAAGCATTTAGTGATTTGTGGGATAAATTTTCGAAGCGATTACAAACTCTTTCGAGGGAATTAGAAGAGCTGGGAAAAGAAGAAAGCAGAAGTGAGGAGAAATTAAAGCTCCTTTGGCAGAACAAAGAAGAAGCAGAAGAGAAGGTTGCTGAGTTGCTGCAACAGGGAGAAGAGCTTCAAAAAGAAGAAGAGAAAAAAAGAAAGGTTTTTCAAGAAGAGCTATCTCGCCTGGGTTGGAGTGCAGAATATTTTGAGCAGTTACGGGATAAAAAGGCAGGTAACTGGCAAGAGATATGGCATAGGTTAGGGGGAGAAATAAAACAAACAGAGAACTCTCTCCAAGATTGCCAGGAGAAAAAGATTAGCTTAATACAGCAGTTGGAGATAAAAGAAGAGGAAGCAGAAGAGCAATTGATGCAAGAGAAAGAAATATTGGAAGAGCTGCAGAAAGAGCTGGGAAAAATCAGAGAAAAGAAGGGTAGCCTGGATAAAGAGATAGAGAACTTACAAGCTAAAATAGAAGAGCGAGACAGGCTAAGAGAAGGGCTACAAGAAAAAAGAAAAAATTGGGAACTTCACTACCAGCTGGATAAAGCTCTGGAGGCCCGGGGTTTTCGTAGTTATCTTCTGGGCTTTCTCTTTCGTGAACTGGAAGAAGAAGCTTCTTCGTTCTTAAGAGATTTATCTCAGGGACGCTATTTTTTACGAATGAAGATGGAAGAGGGAAAAGCAGAGATGGTGGTGGTGGATAACAATTATGGAGGGGAAGAGCGTTTACCCAGCGAATGCTCTGGTGGAGAAAAGACACTGGTTGCTCTATCTTTAGCTCTGGCTTTATCCCGTATTCATCTTCGGGAGGTAGGCAGAGAAAGGGGGGCAGATTGTCTTTTTATCGATGAGGGTTTTTCTGCTTTAGACCAGGAACATTTAGAATTAGTGGCTGATGCTATTTTACGTCTAAGTCAGGATGGGCGAATGGTGGGGATAGTAACTCATGACCCCTCTTTTGCTCATTATTTTCCTTTGCATTTAGAAGTCAGGGGAGGGAAAGCTTTTTGGAAGAGAAACGAGGAAGTTATTTAACTTTAACCGATTTTTTGCGAGAAAAAATGGCGCAAGTCGACCATTGGTTTTATGAGGAAGATTCTTTCCCTCGCTTTTTCCGGGAAGAGAATGATGGTTCTCTGGCTGCTTCTGAGCTATGGGAGATAGAAGAAGGAGACTTTCCTTCCTGGTCAGGGAAACGCCCCTCCCCGGGTTTAGAAGAGATATATTTAGTAGATGGAAGAATGCGAATCCATGCTCGAATTATAGTGTTGATGAAAACTGCGCTTTTAGGGGAAGTGGCGGCAGGTTTTGCCTGGTGGCAGAAGGATAGGGGTCTATCTTTAGGTTTTTCTCCCCAAAATCCCCCTAAATTGGAGAGAGTTTTAGGAGCGCCAGAGGGTCTTTTTTCGGGAGAATTGGTTTCTCGCGAACTTTCTTTAGGACCGGGATTTGTCTTCCATGTTTGGGAATCGGCTCGTGCATCCCGATATCCTCAAGAATTAGAAGCGGCTCAGCAGGCCATTTTCAGTGCTATGCAGGTTTTAGAGAGCAAGGTGGTAAAAGACTTGCTTTCTCGCTCTTCCTGTATCATAAAAGATGGGACGCTACACGAGGGAGATCCAGAATTCCAACCCGGGGTAGGACCATGCGGTCTGGTAAAAAGAGTTGAAGATTTACATCTTCCTCATTCCTACCTGGAGTCTTTGTTTAAATTGGAGCGAGGAGAGCGGACTCCTTTTTTCAGCGCTTATCTAAAGAAGGACTCACCTACACTGCGAGTTTTTTGCTATACACGCCTGGTGGAAAGAGATGATAATTATCCCTGGAAAGGATTAGTGCGCCTGGAAACTCTCCTGAATAAAGAAAGATGGACAGAGGAAAAAGATAATCTTTCTCTGTTTTTTGATGGAGTGGTCTCTCTTTTACCATTTTTGACTGCTGATTTTCCGGCTAAAAGGCTACCAGAAAATATTTTTCCTGTAATTGCTCTGGAGGAGCACCTGGGGCAATATTTTTCGTCTCCTCCATTTGTGCAGGGGCTCATACGGAAAACTTTGGGGAGGAAGGAAAAAGATGAGTGAGTTTATTGGCACAGTCACCGGTTTAGAAGAAATTAATCCTTACTGCTTCTTTGTTCGAGTTAATTCTTCTTATTCTTCTACTGTTGCTCTGGACCAGGTGGTGAGAGTAGATTATCGTTGGGGAGATAGAGAATTTCATGCTTACGGGATGATTACAGAAGTGAAAGCTAAGTGGGATGGTACTATCTCCACCGGTTATCAGGAAGAAGCTTATAACGAAGGAATTTATCAAGGAGTGCCCATTTATCTGGGGAAAGTAGTGGTAACCAGAGTTTTAGAAAAAAAGGGGGAAGACCTCGTTCCTGTCCCTTATTCTTTTCCTCCCCCTGCGGGGGAAAAAGTGTTTGTGGCTTGCGGAGAAGAGCTGGAGGTAGCTTTAGGATTTTCAGAAATCCGAAAGGGGAAAAGGGCTCTTCCTTGCGGGATTTTACCTTCCGGAGACGTGGCTTATTTAGACCTTAAATATATATTGGGAGACAATGGAGCCCATATCAATATTAGCGGTCAATCTGGAGTGGCAGCCAAAACCTCTTATGCTACTTTTTTGCTGTGGATGTTGATGAACTACTCTCGTTATGTCAAGGACAATGCTTTTTCTAACCAATTAGTTAACAGCCGTTCTTTAGTTTTCAATGTTAAGGGAGAGAGTCTTCTTTTTCTGGATTACTGGAATGAAGAGTGGAAAAGGGCTCAGAAGAAAGACTCAGAAGAGGGAAGGCAGTTTGCCGAATGGCAAGAAATGTTTCGCCTTTTTGAGGTAGAACCGCATCCTTTCTCTGAACTGGAGGTTTATGTTCCTCCTCGCAATGAGAAAGGCTCTCCCCATATTCGCCACAGTCGTCCAGAAGTAAAGGCCTACGGGTGGGATATTCTGGATATTGTGGAATTGGGACTTTTGCCTTTGATGTTTGATCCTGAGGAACTTTCTCAGAACCCCAATTTTCTATTAACTGTTACTGTGATTGAAGACTTCTTGCGAGACCAATACGATGGTCTGGTTGCAGATGCCCGCCGAGAATTGCGCAGCGGTAGTTATCCGGTGAAAATTGATTTGCAAGGGTTAACCGACCAGGAAATAGTGCGAGTTTATTTACAGGCTGCAGGAGAAGAGCCCCGTCTTATTCTGGAAAGCTTTAGTTTGCCTAATAACTTGATTTCTCTTATTACCATGCTTCGCTTATCTTTAGAAGGAGAGGGGAAATTAGGAGAGGAATTACAGAGAGAGCAGATTGACCCTCGCACAACTTTAGCTATTTCTCGCCGCCTGCGAGCTGCTCGCCGTACTGGCTTGAATCTTCTGTGGAGAGATATAACTCGCTTACCCTACCGGGAAGTCAAAGAAGTTCCAGAAGGTGGCTATCACCTGCGTTGGAACCGTCCGGGAGGAATATCAGTGGTAGACATTTCTAAACTCACCTATCAGGGGCAGGCTTTTGTAGTGGGAGCAGTGCTGCGAGAGATAATGCACTGGAAAGAGAGAGAGCGTTTGGCTGAACCAGTTTTTGTTTACCTTGATGAGCTCAATAAATATGCTCCTCGCACCGGAGGAGGGCCTTTAGGCAACATCTTTCGAGATGTGGCAGAGAGGGGACGTTCTTTTCGAGTGGTTTTAATTGGAGCAGAACAAACTGCTTCTCAGGTAGACTACCGGGTAATAACTCAGGCAGCAACTACAGTGGTAGGCAGGCAGAAGTTGGCCGAGCTGCACAAAGAAGAGTACGCTCATTTAGAAGGGAATTTACGGGATAAGGCGGCTACTCTTTTGCCGGGAGAGGTAATCATTGATCAGCCTTTTTTGCGTATTCCCCTTACGGTAAAGTTTCCTCTTCCTCCCTGGGCTACTTCAGAGGAAAACCGAGAAGAGCTATACCGGAAGGAAGTAGTATTTACTCCTGAAGAGGAGTTGAAAAAACTGTTAGGAGAATAGGAGATATAAAAATGCCCAATGAATTTACAGTGAGAACGCATTCTCAAGAAGAGTTTATAGACATCACCAATTCGGTTAAGGAGGTAGTTGCTTCTTCCCATATTCAAAAGGGAGTGGCAGTGGTTTATGTCCCCCATACCACTGCTGGAGTTACCATCAACGAAAGCGCCGACCCCAGCGTGGTAGAGGATATTTTAGAGGTCCTACGAAGGGTGGTGCCTTTTAATTTTCCTTACAGGCATTTAGAGGGCAATGCTTCTGCTCACATAAAAACAAGCATAATAGGTTCTTCTATTTCGGTATTGGTAGAAAGAGGTAATCTAATTTTAGGAACCTGGCAGGGGATTTTCTTCTGTGAATTTGATGGCCCTCGCACTCGCCGGGTGTGGGTAGATGTTATAGGAGAATAACTTATTTACTGGAATATTCAAGATTTTAGCCAGATGATGCACTTGTGAGCGAATCAGGTGTGTGTTACAATTTTTGAAATCCGGGCTTATTGTAGAAGCTACATTTCAAAAAAAAGGAGGTGAGTGTGTTTTGTTTTTTAGGCTCGGAGTTGAAAAATTGAAGGGAGGTCTTAAATTAAGATGAGTAAGTTTTTTAGGAAAAGTGTATTTTGGGGATTGGTAATCTTATTGCTTTTTTCTTTGAGCTTGGTAGCTTTTGCTCAAGAAGAAATGTCCGAATTAGAGAAGAAGACTGCTGATGAAGCTTTTGCCAAAGCAGATAAGGGACAGCCTGATCCGGACTGGAAAGGAAAGAAGTTCACCATTGCAGTTTTAGCTTCCGGTCCTCATGGTGCAATTTCTGGTCCTTTATACTTCTGGCGACCTTACTGGGAAGAGCTTACCGGAGCTACTTATGACATTGCTGAAATTCCCTTTGGAGAACTGCAAGCTAAAATATTCACTGACTTTGCTACTGGAACCGGAAATTATGATTGTATAGTAGGACCGAGCTTCTTTTATGGAGATTATATTGCCAATGACTGGATTATACCGATTGATAAATATTTTGATGACCCTCGTATGCCCGAATGGGATCGAGAATCCATTGCTCCTCCTATCCGAGAGCTATTACAGTGGGGAGATAACTGGTACGGATTCAATAATGACCATGACGGTATGGTAATTTATTATCGTAAAGACTTGTTTAATGACCCTCGGTGGCAGGCTGAGTTCAAAGAAGAATATGGATATGATTTTCCTGTTTCTCCTGTTACCTGGCAAGAAATTCTGGACATTGCTAAATTTTTCAACGGTAAAGATTGGAATGGCGATGGAAAGGACGATTTTGGAATTACCATGCATCTTAAGGTAGGAGAGCAAGGCTTCTTTAACTACATTGCTTTAGCAGGCTCTTTTGTCTGTATGCCTGCTCCAGGGGACGATCCAGCTAAAATTACTCGCTATCATAACGTATTCTGGTTTGACCCTGAAACCATGGAACCCTTGATCAATACCCCGGGGCATGTCAAGGCATTAGAGATGCTCACTGAGCTCACCAAAGCCGGTCCTTCTGCCATGGTGGGATGGGGATTAGGGGAAGCCTGGGACGTTTTCCTGCGGGGTAATGCTGCTATGTGCTTTACCTTTGGAGATGTGGGCACGCTCTCTCAAGACCCCCGGGTTTCTGTAGTCCAGGGTAAACTGGGAGTAGCTCCTATTCCGGGGAGCAAGGAAGTGTACGATTTGGAAAGTGAACAGTGGGTAACCTTAGAAGAGCCAAACTTAGTAGGTAATAAGTGTGGTGCTTCGTGGCACGGAGTGATATCCAGCTATGCTGAAGACCCTGACATGATTGCTCACTTCCTTTCCTGGCAAGCTACTCCAGAAATTAACCACTGGAACGTGGCCTGGGGTTGGACAGGAATTGATCCTGGAACTACTTATGATTTCTTAGAACCAGCAGGCAAGGCCAAAATTGAGGACTATACCATCACAGGATATGATGCTGAAGATATAACTCAGTTTTTGGATGCTTATTATACTCTATGGTTTGAATATCCTCGTAGTGTTCCTTATCTTCGAATTGCCGGAGCGGCTGATTACATTGAGAGTTTAGATATTCATATGTCGGAAGCTCTCACCGGTCAGGCTACTCCTCAGGAAGCCTGGAACAGGGCAGCTCAAGATTGGAACAGGATTACCGATCAGCTGGGTAGGGAAGAACAAAAAGAGCTTTATAAGGAAGCCATTGGTTATAGTGGCGAGTAAAGCATTGAAAGAGGCGGTGAGCTCACCGCCTCTTTCAAGAGAAAGAAGGTGAACTGGGGTTGAATAGGAAAAAAAGAGTTCCTCTTAAAGAGCAGGGAAAACATTTTTTTATTTTTCCAGCTATTATTTGGCTACTGGTTTTTACTATTTTTCCTCTTCTTTATACCCTTTATTTGAGCTTTCATGGTTCCCGCTTTTTGCGAGTTACTAAATTTGTAGGTTTAGAAAATTATATCTATGTTCTTTCCGATTATCGTTTTTGGAATGCTTTCCGGGTAACCATAACTTTTGTGGTTTTAAGCGTTTTACTGACTGTAGGTCTGGGCTTATTGCTTGCTCTTCTTTTTAATCGGCAAATGAAAGGGGTGCAGTTTTTTCGCACTATTTGTACCACTCCTCTTTTCACCGCTCCTGTGGCTCTGGGATATATGTTTATGATTATCCTTTACGAGGAAGGAGGACCGGTTAACAATTTTTTACACGCTTTAGGAGCTAATGCTATTCCCTGGCTTTCTCATCCCCGGTGGGCTCTGGTTTCGGTCTTGATTGCTGATGTGTGGCAGTGGACTCCCTTTGCCTTTCTGGTTTTATTAGCTGCTCTGCAGGCTGCACCTCGAGACCTTTACGAAGCAGCTAGCCTGGATAGTGCTTCAGGTTGGGAAATATTTCGCCATATAACTTTACCTCTTATCAGTCCCACTCTTGGAACAGTAATCATTTTGCGTACTGTGGAAGCTTTTAAAGTTTTTGATTTGCCTTTTGCTTTAACTAATGGAGGTCCGGGTCTGGCCACGCGAACTTTAACTTTTAATGTTTACACAAGTGGCCTGAGGGACCAAAATTTAGGCGTGGCTACGGCTACGGCAGTGATTCTGCTTCTTATGGTTCTGGCAGTCAGTCAAATCTTTTTCCGTCGTTACGGTTCAAACTATGATTAAAGGGGGAAGCGACTAATGAGAAAGAAACGTCGGTGGACTAATATTATCTTGTGGATAGCGGTAATTGTAGCTGTGGTCTGGATGCTTTTCCCTTTTTACTGGGCGGTAATAACCTCGATTAAAAAACCAGCTGATGTTTTTAGATTATCTTTTATTCCCTTTGTTCAATTTGAACCCACTTCAGAAAATTGGCGTTCTGAGCTTCAGATGCGGGGTCAAGAGATCAAGCGAGGATTGAAAAATTCGCTCATAATTGGAGTGTGTTCAGCTCTTGTTGCTCTTTTTATTGGTGCTTTAGCCGGGTATGGTTTAGCCCGTTATAAGTATCACCGGGTTAAAAACCGGGATATAACTATGTGGATTCTTTCCCAGCGGTTTTTACCTCCCGCGGCAGTAGTTATCCCCTTTTTCCTTATATTTAAAACTTTAGGCCTGATTGACTCAGTGGTAGGCTTAGTACTGATAAATGCTACTTTTGGCATTCCCTTTGCTGTTTTGGTAACCAGAGATGCCTTTCGAGACCTCCCTGAAGAGATAGAAGAATCGGCTTTAGTAGATGGTTGCTCTCGTTTCCAGGTTTTCAGTCGCATTGCCCTACCTTTGGCTGCCCCCGCTTTGGTTGCGGCAGGAATTATTTGTTTTGCTTTCGCCTGGAATGAATTTCTTTTTGCCTTCATTATGTCCTATTCTAAGGCTGTTCCCATGACCGTTTTAATTGCTGGTACTCAGGATACTCAGGGAATTCAATTCTGGTATGTTGCTACTCGTATGCTTATGGCTGTTGTTCCTCCTACTATTCTGGCTCTCACCGTGCAGCGCTATATAGTGCAAGGCCTCACTTTTGGTGCGGTAAAGGGTTGATAGTTTTCTATAGCAATAAACTTTGTTAAAAGTTTTAATTTTTATACTTATTCTTTCGGCTCTTATGCTCATTTGTAGGCACTATGGGGGGGTATTCGCCCCTCTCATAGTGCTCTGAAGAGAAGAATAAGCAGTCCGTGATACAGGGAAAAAGCTGGCTTTTGGTAGCGAAGTAAAATTGCGAGAAGATGTTACATCCTCGACCCACCTATCACTCTGAAAAAATAAAAACAACCTATGGCGTAAAAGAACCGCGTAAAAAACCCATTTACTATCTTGACCAGAGAAAGAGAGCGAATTAAAATAGGTAGAATAATTAAATGATTTATATAAATTGTGGGTGGTGGAAATGAGAAAGAATGCTGATTCTCTGTATGATTTAGCTCTCCGTTTTTATGAGAAGGGAAAGCGTGCTATTGTTCCTCTTTTTGGATACTCTGGTCTTCAGCTCACCGGAACTACCATCAAGCAAAATCAGTTTAATCACTTGGTACAATTTCGTTCCCTGAGCCGTCTTTATGACCGCTTTCGTCCTGATGCCATGTTTTTTCTCATGGACTTATCGGTGGAAGCCAGCGCTCTGGGGTTGCCAGTTCGTTTTCCTTTAGAGGAAACTCCTTCGGTGGAAGCTCATCTCGTAAAGAGCAAAGACGATCTGGATAAATTTCGCAAAATTGATATTCTGGGTTATGGAAGAGTTATCGTTTATTTAGAAACCCTAAAGCATATGCGAGCCGCCTTCCCCTGCCCGGTGGGAGCTTACGTTATAGGCCCTTTAACCTTGTCAGGTTTATTAATGGGAGCTAATCAGTTAGCAATTAAAAGTATTCTGGAACCAGATTTTTTTGAAGAGGTTTTGGAATTTTCTCATCAAGTAGTTATGAGATATGCTCAGGCTTTGCGAGAAAATGGGGCAGATTCTATCATGGCTTTAGACCCTACCGCGGTAATTTTTGGTCCACAGCAATTTCGCCAGACCATTTCTCGCTTTTATCGAGAAATGGTAGGAATTCTGGATGATGTGGAGATTACTCTTCATGTGTGTGGTAACACCTTTCATCTTCTGGAAGAGATGGTAGATTCAGGAGTAACAGGTTTGAGCCTGGATAGTCTGGTAGATATGAGGGAAGCATCTCAGGTAACGGGGGAAGACATTCTCCTTATGGGTAACGTGAGCCCGGTTAAAATGTTGTTTGGCTCCCCTCAAGAGGTTTATGACGAAACCTGGGACCTTTTAGAAAGCATGAGAGATTTCCCTCCTTTTATTTTGAGTACTGGTTGTGATTTGCCTCAGGATGTACCTCTGGAGAATATCGATGCTTTTTTCCAGGCGGGAAGAAACTGGGGGAAATAAAGGAAGAGAACCATAGAGGGATACTTCTCCTTATAGCCCTTTTTTCGTTTTTTGTAAGGAGTGTGCTATTATCCCCATCTGCGGCATCCTTGCAGAGAAATCAATCTTTAATGATTAATGAGCTTGTATAATGTTTATCCGGGCAAATAGTAATATTCACCGTTTTTTTCTTGATTTCTTGATCGAAAGGCTGTTTTTTCACCTTGCTCGACAAAAATCAAAGAATGGATTAAGCTTTATCCGGGGGATCACTTTGCTCCTCTGGATTGGTTTTGCTGGCACAAATACTTTACCCGGAAAAGCAAGTAATGTTCATCTTTATTTAGCTTTTCTATCAACCATTTGGGAGAAGAACCTTAATTTTTCCAATACAGATTATTCGCTCTTTTCCTTTAAACTGGAAAAAAAGAGTAGGAATAAAAATGAGAAACAGCGGAAAAGAATGGGACTTATTAAATAAGTTAGATCGAGAAGAAAACCTCACTCAGGAAGAGATAGTCATTCTTCTCGGGTGTAGAGATAGAAAGGTGGAAGAGCAACTTTTCTATCTTGCTGATGAGAAGAGAAAAAAGTATGTGGGAGAAGAGGTTCATCTTCGAGGTTTAGTAGAGTTTTCCAATTTTTGCCGTAGAAATTGTCTCTATTGTGGATTGCGCCGGGATAACCGGAAGCTTAAAAGATACAGGATGTCTCTGGAAGAACTTTATAACCTCGCTGAAAAAATCGCTCTGCAGGGGCTGAAAACCATCGTGCTTCAGTCGGGAGAAGACCTCGCTTACGATGCTAAAAGTTTAGCTTCTCTCATTCACCGGATTAAAAAACTTGATGTAGCGGTGGCTTTGAGTATCGGAGAGCGAGAGCCCTGGGAGTATGCTCTCTGGAGAGATGCCGGAGCGGATCGATATCTCCTGAAACAGGAAACTTTTGATCGAGAGCTTTTTGCAAAGCTTCATCCTGATGATGATTTTGACCAGCGCCTCGAGTGCCAGAGAACCCTCAAAGAATTAGGATACGAGGTGGGAAGTGGGAATGTGGTAGGGCTTCCTTATCAGACTCTTCAGTCTTTGGCTTTAGATATCAAAAAATTTCAGGAGTGGGATTTTGATATGATTGGCATTGGCCCTTTTATCCCCAACCCCGATACTCCCTTAGGGGAGGAGGTTTCCAACCCTGAGGGAAAATACCTTCTCACTTTAAAAGTTCTGGCTCTCACCCGCGTCCTCACTAAAACCTCTAATCTTCCTGCTACCACTGCTTTGGGAACGCTTATTCCCGGAGGAAGAGAAAAGGCACTCTCCTGCGGAGCCAACGTCTTTATGCCCAATTTTACCCCCTCTTTTTATCAGAGTAGATATATCATTTATCCCGGGAAGGGTATCGAAGAATCCTGGGAAAATTATCTTTTAGAAGTTAAAAAGATGATAGAGAGAAAAGGGAGAGTGGTATCTACTGGCTATGGAAATCGAGTTTCTTCGGGGAGTGGCGAGGCTGGAAGAAGATAGTTATATGCCTCGCCACCTGGCTTTTTCAAGCTCCAAATTTACCTAGCCGTAGGGCGTTAGCGAGCATTAGACTCATAAGAGCCCGAGACGGGAACTGTCCTAAATATCCGTGAGCACATTCTTTTTCGGTAAAGCGCGTACCTGTGCTAACTCCTGCATATTTAGAGTAAAGGAGAACTGGCGAAGGATGCCAGGAATGACTGTGCAAAAGGGAGGGAGTAGAGTGGTCTCCAGTGATAGCAAGAACATCAGGACGCAGAGCGAGAACCTGGGGAATGAATTGATCTAAGTGCTCTATCCTATCCACTTTTTTCTTAAAATCTCCATCTTCTCCTGCTTTATCGGTATCTTTATAATGCAAAAAGAAAAAGTCATAATCAAACCACTTATCCCGGAGAAGCTTTACCTCATCCTGAAAATCTCCTGTCACATCGGGGGTATCAAAGCCGAAAAGCCGGGAAATTCCTTTATACATAGGATAAACAGCAATAGCTAAAGCTCTCACTCCATAACGTTCCGGGAATTTCTCAATATGTGGAGATTGAGAAAAGCCACGCATTAGAATGGTATTAGCTTTAGGTTCATCTTTGATGATTTGATGAGCTTTCTCTAAAAAGAGCTTTAAAACTCGAGCAGTTTTTTCAGCTTCCGCATCCAGCGCCTGGGGCTCATAAGGAGGAAGTCCTTCCTTTTGAGGATCGGTGTCTCTAACTCCTTCTTTCAAACCCTCTCCTCGTAAAATCAGGACAAATCTATGCTCCATACCCGGTCTTAAGATTATCTCTACTCCTTCAATTTCTTTTATCTCCCGGGAAATTTTCTCTACTAACCGGGTACATTCTTCAGTAGAAATGCGCCCTGCTCTTCTATCCACTATGATACCTCTCTCGTCACGGGTGGCAAAGTTAGCCCGAGCAGCAATGTCTCCGGGTTGAAGATGGAAACCTACTCCCAGAGCTTCTAATACTCCTCGACCAATGGTAAGTTCTTCGGGATTGTAGCCGAATAACCCGATATGCCCTGGGCCGCTTCCCGGTGTGATGCCATGGTTTACCAGAGTCATTAACCCCAGGGCGCTCTTCTTAGCTAACTCATCCAGGTTGGGAGTTCGAGCTGCTTCCAATTCTGTTTGATAGCCAAAATCGGGGTGAGGAACTCCGCCTAAGCCATCGGCTACAAGAAGCACCATTTTGCTCTCTGCCTTTTTGAGAAGGCTCTTTAAATTTTCTAATACCTCAGGCATTTTCACTATCTCCTTCCTCTTATTTTCCCCTTATATTACCACAGTTAACTCCCGAATTCCCTATTTTTTTCTTACATCTTTCCTTGGCGCCCATAGCCGGAATAAAACGGCGTGGCTATTATTCCTTAATGCCTCATCTGCCACCCCGGTAACTTTCGAGCCGTTTTAAACCTACCCCTGAAAGCCTCTATCATCCCGTTGTCCGTCATTCCTGAATGTCTCTACCCTCCCCTTGCCCGTCATTCCTGAATGGTTCTACCAGGAATCCAAATTACTTAAGGGCAAACACCTTTAGATTCCCGACTACTGATTTTGGGAATGACAAAATTATAAAGAGGATAATACCCCTCAGTATGAGGGGAAAACTCTCTATAACCTCCCTTAAAAAATGGGTTTCCTACCCCCGGGGGAAGTAGGTTACAACTGTTTTTTGTGATCAACTATACTCTAATTTGCTGAAACATCTCCTTACTCTCTCTACTAATAGAATAAAGGAGCTTCGATATTATATTTGAGGCTAATCACTGAAAGCCAAAAACATGATACAATTGAAGGGGGTGAAAAATGGAAGAAAAAATTTTTGTTATTCAGGAGCATTGGGCTTCTCGTCATCATTTTGACTTCCGTCTGGAAAAAGACGGAGTTTTAAAAAGCTGGGCAATTCCCCGTTCTATTCCCCAAAATGCAGGAGAGAAAAGGTTAGCCATAGAGGTGGAAGACCATGATTTAGATTACGCTGACTTTGAAGGGGAAATTACCGAAGGTTATGGGAAGGGGAAAGTTAAAATCTGGGATAGAGGATATTACCTTGCCGATAAATGGGAGGAAGATGAGATTTTGTTGGAACTGAAGGGGAATAAAGTTAAGGGAAAATATGCTTTAATTCGAACTAAAGGTAGTAAAGCAGATGATAACCGGCAATGGTTATTGATTAAAAGAAAGGAGGATGTCAGTTGACCATTCAAGAAGTTCTGGAGCAAGCTCTTAAAATGGAAGAAGACGGTCGTCAGTTTTACTTAGAGGGCTATGAGAGAGTAAGTAGCCCTTTAAGTAAAGAGGTGCTGAAAAGGTTGGCCGATGAGGAATTAGTGCATATCGAACGCATTAAGGAAGGGTATAATAAGGTAACCAAAGGAGAAGAATTCGCCGTAGAAAATTGGGGAGGCATTAGAAAGCCTGCTCGAGAATATTTTGATAATATTTTTACCGAGGCTCGGAAAAATATGGACGAGCTTATAACTCCCAGCGCTCAAGAGCTGGATGTGATCCAGACCTCTATGGATCTGGAATCGAAATCCCATCAATTCTACGTGGAAAAAAGTAAAGAAGTAGAAGATGGAAAAGTACGGGAGTTTTTAGATTTTTTAGCTTCCGAGGAATATCGTCACTATAACCTTCTGTTTAACACCTATGAATACTTGAGTAACCCGACCTCCTGGTATTACCGAGAGGAAAAACCCATTTTTGAGGGAGGTTGAGAACTCCTCGGGGGAGGGGATGATCTGAAAGTATGAAAATTGTGGCCATTATGGGGAGTCCCCGGCGAGGGGGGAATAGCGATATAATGCTGGATGCTTTTCTTTCCCCGAGGGACTCCCTTCACTCTTTAGAATGGATAGTTCCCTCACGGCTCAACTTAGGGTTTTGTCGAGGATGCCGGTTTTGTGAGGCTATGGGAAGATGCATTTTAAGAGACGATATGGATGAGGTAGGAGAAAAATTACTCGAGGCCGATAAGGTGGTCTTAAGTTCTCCAGTTTTCTTTTATGGTTTTCCTGCTTCTCTGAAAGCGCTGGTGGATAGAGCGCAGGTTTTCTGGTCCAGGAAATATAAAATGGGAGAGAAGTTTAAGCCCAAGGAGGGTTTCTTGCTTGCAGTAGGAGCCACTAGTGGAGGAAAACTTTTTGAGGGAATAGTTTTAACCACCAGGTATTTTTTCGATGCCTGGGGATGTGAATATAGAGGAGGTCTTTTTTTCCGGGGTTTTGACCAAAAAGGAGCTATTGGAGAATGCCAGGAGTGTTTAGAAGAGATTAAGGAAGCGGGGAGAAGTTTTTTGAGCTCCAAAAATGGTTGAGAGTTTTTATATTTGACCGCAAAAGGCATGGTAATTCCCTCTATTAGCGCGCCATTTTTCTTTCATACCTGGTGTCTAGTGCGTGGTAACCCCGAGAGTTCTCCTCCTCTTGCTCTTTTCTGTCATGCCTGAAACCTCTAATCAGGCATCTATATGTTTTTACTGAGGAAGCTTTTTTCCTCAGCAGTTTTTGCTTTTTATCGTTTTAAGAGGCGTTATAAAGGGGCTTTCCCCCTTATTATTCTGAACCATTCTGGAGTAACGGCCCCTTTTACGTCATTCCTGAAATCAGTAGTCGGGAATCCAAATGCTTTTAAATACTATGGACCTCCGATGGATACATTCAGAGGCGACAGACGAGAAGGGGGTTTATAAGAGTTTAGTGCGGAATGGTTCTTCCGTTCTTACCCTTCCTAAAATATATACTCCCATCTTTCATCTTTAGGTTTTGCCTTTCCTGATGCACAGTCTCGATATTCTGATTTATTTTCTTCCTCTTTTCCCCTTTGATAATGATGTATCTGATAATTCAGCTACTTCTTCCTTAACCCAACTTGCGCTATAAGTGCCAGAAATTAGCGCTATAACAGGCTTTTCTTTTTAAGGACTCCCATTTTCTGGTAACACGGATTTTTTCTGCCAGAATGGTCTATCTCTATACTTTAATGCCTGATATATTTTTCTTACCTCTTCTTCTGGTTCACTGCATTTTTTGAGGTATATCGTCTTCCCTGATTGAGTGGGTAGAGAGCTGGTTACTATCTTCTGGCTGTTCATTATCCTCACTATAGTGCTCCAATCATAGTTTATCCCTCGAGCTTTAAGCTGATGACGAATACTGTTTACCAGGGTATAGGCTAATACAGCACCATATATATGGGCTTCACTGGCTTTATCTTGCTCTTGATATATCGGTCTTACCCGCAGGTCAGTCTTTAGAGTCCGGAAGCTGGCTTCTACCTCTCTTATAGTATTGTATATATCCCATACTGTATGCTCATCTTCATCTCGTAAGGTAGTACGGATAAAGTAAGCTCCGGGCTTTCTACTTCTCTCTTTTACTTTCTGCCAGCTTATCTCTTTTACTATTCCCCCTTCACTCTTTAGCTTAACCTCATAAAGCCTGTGAACTGAGGGATACTTCTCCTTCAGCCTCCCTAACCGCTCATATACTTTTTCTACTCTCTTTATTCCTCCTTTTTTTTCTATTCCATCTTTTATGGCCTGCAGTCCAGCTTCATATCTTAAACAATGGAGCTCCTGGATACTCTTTTCCTTCTTCTCCTTCATTTCACTTTCTAGATAGAGGAAATTATCTTCTTCTCCGGGAAAGTTAACCCACCGAGCCTGGATTTGATTACCTCGCTGATCTGGGAAAGTGGAGAGCTCTTCTTCTTCCCTTGCCGGCAGTTTAGTATCTGGTTTACTTAAAGGGACACAGACATAGTCATAGCCCAACTCTCGGAGAAAAGCTAAATTATCTTCTGTAGCTATCCCAGCATCCATAACTATTACTTGTTTACCTACCTTATTGTTTTCTTCTCCTCTCAGATCTTCTATGGTCTTTTGTAAGGTTTTGCTATCTCTAATGTTTCCTTCATATATCCTACTGTACTTTACAAAGCCATACCTATCTACCACTAAAGCTAAAGAGAGTAGTTTGGCATCACTACGCTTTTCTTTGCTTCTACCATAGTGAGCTTTCTCACTACCTTCTTTCTCTCCTTCAAAGTAGGTGTTGGTTAAGTCATATATCCAGATCTGATCTTCTAAGGAAAATAGCTCTCCAGTTCTCCGTCTTAAGTAACTTTCTATTTCTGTTTTCTGCTTATACAGACGTTTACTCACCTCATAAAGGTGATAACGGGTAACTTTACCAGGAGGAAGATGATATAGTTCACCTACACCACTGTTTTGCTGTAACCACTGGGCCGTCTCTCGATCTGATGCTGGATAAACTGAGCGACCTATCAAGTATATTAAAGCTCTCTCTATCCATTTCCTCTCCCAACCCAGAGATTGAAGACAGTGCTCTAAACCTAACTGCTCCACAGCTTGGTGACAGAGCCACTCTGCTCCTATCTCCCGCACTCTCTCATGAGATAGAGAATTGACATCCACCAGCTGATAATCAGAGGTTTCTACTAAATCTTCTCTCTTTTTTCCAGGTTTACTGGAAGAGACATCTACCAGCTTCTGGTCGATGATCTGCTGAGCATAGTAGTGAGCTAGTCGTTCTACTGTTTCATTCTCGGGGGGAAATAAAGGTTGTTCTCCTCAGAGAATCTGCTCAATTCTATCAGCTAATAGCTTGTGGTCCTTTGGGTTAGGTAATTCCTCTAAAGAACCCAGGTTAAGGATAGTCCGGTGACGGGGTTTACCACCTACTCTATAACTCTCATAATAATTCTGGGACTACAAAGGGTTTTTAGATAACTTACTAAGAAAAAAAGCTGATAAACCAAGGATCTATATCTCAAGCATACCTGAAAATAGGAGGTTTTTCTGAGAAAAAGGCGCAAGTTGGGTTAAGAATTCCGATCTAAATTTGGTAAAATTTTAAAACTTAAATAGCCAGGATTTGGTAAAATTTTAAATTTTACCCAACACCCTCTAAGAGAGGGTTTTGAAAAAAATATTTTTGTGCTTCAGGATTTAAAAAAGGTGTCAAAATATAATTAATTGATCTATGAGAGGCAGAATAAAAACAAAGGGAATAGATATTTCCTTCTCATCTCATCAGGGAAATGAGAGCATCAATTAATAAGAGCTATAGAACAAACATAGATGGGAGAAAAATGTATTTTCTGCTCTTTATCGAATTTTTTGCTCCTCCGAAAAATATCAAAAATTTGCTAAAATATAGCATCCAATTGTGGAAAAACTTAGAAAAGGCGTATAATATGTTCCATAAATAAAAGAAACAGGGAAAGAAATGGAAATAAATCCGGAAAAATTCTCATCAGGTTTTACTATCCTCGAACTCTTAATAGTAATTTCCATCATTTCGATAATTTCAGCTTTTTCTTTCCCTCACTTACTCAACTGGCAAACTTCCCTCTTAGGTAGACTTACTGCTCAGAGAATAGCAAGTGATTTACGTTTAGCTAAGATAGAAGCGTTACGAACCGGAGCCACTACCAAAATCACCTTTGATCCCGCCCAGGATCTTTTTATTTATCGAGGT
>NZ_JAAYFP010000163.1:0-2769 GCF_012728195.1 Candidatus Sordicultor fermentans | reverse complement strand
GTATTAGACAGTCACAATAATAGCTAATGAAGGCTACATATTTTCTCCCATCACTTTTGCCAACCACAAAATTGTTGTAATATTCCGTCTCTTTTTATATCGGGGGTTTTTTGCCTGATGTAGCATCCCCCTTTTCCCCGTCGTTTCTGAAATCTTTGGTCGGGAATCCAGATATTCTTAAAAACCATGGACCCCTGATAGAACCATTCAGGGGCAGGCTAAAAGCGGCTTAAAGATTGCCGGGGTGACGAACAAGAAGGAGGTTTATAAGGGGGAATTCTTTCCCCCTTATACTGAGGAAGACGCTTTTTCTTCCTTAGTAGCCTTTCATTCTCACATTTTTTAATCTTTTTCTTTTTTACTTACGCCGTAGGCTGTTCTTTTCTTTTTTGGGGGTTATGAGGGGGTGAAACCCCCTCATAGTTGATTCACTCTCACCCTGACCCTCTCCCGAGAAGGGTGAGGAGAGAGGGAAGGGAATTCAAGGGCGAAGGAGAAAAAAGAATTCCTCTCGCAAGAAGTAGGAAGAAAAAACACTGGAAGAGATTCCATTGCTGTGATTTTTGCGGTTAACTATATTTCCTTCAGCAAAGTAATCTATTTATTGATTCTTGAACTTAAGATACCTGTGGAAAACAAAACACTTTGTGATAGAATTAAAAAGAAAGGTTTTTGATAATTCTGTGGTTGTTCAGGGGTTACTCAAAGAGATGTATGCAATCACTGGTGAAAGAGTATGAAGTATGACAAAATTCCAAAGGAATATCTCTTAGAAGCTTCGTCTGCGCTTGGTGCCCTGCGAAAGAAACTCCGCTGGAAGTCTGGAAAAGATATTCAACATCTGGAGAAAAGGAAAGCGATGGGTCATCTGCCTGGACATTCCTTGTTAGAGGATTACAACACCTTGATTTATGAGCTGATTGAAGATGATGATAATATAGTCTATCTATACGAATTCGGAGTGAAACGATATTATGCTGTAAGAGGTAAGGTTCACAAAGTTGACTGGATTGTCATTTTCAGCAAGGATGGGATAATGGAGACGGCATTTCCTCCCCGGGGTATTGATGATTATATAGAAAAAAGAGGATTCAAATTGGTGGGAAAGATAAGGGAGGTATTAGAAAGATAAGGGAGGTATTAAGATGAAAGAAAGAGGAAAGTTGCTAAAGGATTATGTGCTTGGCGTGCAACATCCTGAGGTAAGCGGCTTTGAGGTCTTGGAGCTACTCGATATCCGTAGCCAAATTGCGGAATTGGAGGCTGAGTTAACCGAAGAGGAAAAGAAAAGGCTTGAGGAAGCAGATAGTGTCTTTCTCAAAAACGCAAGTGGTTTTTATGAGAGTCTATCCCAGGTTGTAGATCTTGCTGAGGCGAGGCAGCGAGTAAAAGCTTCTCCCTCTCATTGGTGGTGGTATTTAGAAAAGCTTGTCCAGGTTGAGAAAAGAGGACAGGCTACTGCAGTTTGACATAGCCCCTTTGATTATTATAATTAAGATAGAAAAATTCCACGGCTCTCAAAATTTTAGTTAAGCTATATGCTTAATTTCCTGAGTTGGTAGAGTATGGGGAAAAAGGGAGGTCTCCTTTAAGGGAGGTGATAAAAATGCCTAAGGTATCTACAGATATACCTGATGATTTGTATGAAAAAATCGAAGAAGAGGTACGGCTTGGTATATTTAATGATATATCGGAGGCGATAAATGCTGCTCTCAGGAAAGCATATGCTGAGAAAAGTAGATCATATCTAAGATGGCTGGCAAAAAAAGAGGGCATATCTGAGGATTCAATGGTTGAAGAACTTAAAAAAATAAGAGAATGAGATATAAAGTATTTCTGGATACCAACATTCTTTTATCAGGTATTTTCTTTGAAGGTAACGAGGCTAAGTTGCTGAATGTTATGGAGATTGACCTAATAACAAGTGAGGATGTAGTTCGTGAGCTAAAAATATCTTCTCTTTTTATTCCAGCTTGACGGCAGGCAAATTACCCTTAATGTCGAACCTTTTATCCTCTCATGATTCGGCAGGGTTAGAGGAGTTTTAGTGCCGTCTGGATTTTCTCTCACCATTGAAATATGTTCTCCCATCCTGACTATTCTGAATCCGAGACTTTCTAATGTTTTTATGACTTTTCTCCTGGGGGCATCTCTGGGGAATCTCATCACACGGCCACTTCTGCAACAAAGGTTTCTATAATCTCCTCGGTTTCAAAAATCTCCATCCCGAAGGTTTCCATGTGAAACTGGATAGCTGATTTCACATCCGCCAGTGCCTCCTCATAAGTATCACCTTCGCCACCCACTACACCTTTTAACCCCAAAGGGTATGCTACATATCCCTCAGGGTGCTTTTCAATTATTATTTTCAACTGTCGCATTTTTTTCTCACCTCACTTCATTTGAAAGTGTTTTTACTATCTGCTGTTATGCGCTCTGCTCTTTCTTAATGCTCATATAATGACATACACGCAAGCAAAAGATCAGAAGAAAGGACCCAATATCCCCTAAAACTGCTATTGCAAGCACTGAGGGAGATGCTCTTTCTTCCCCCGCCGTCATTCCTGAAATTTAGGCGGGAATCCAAATATTCTTAAAAACCATGGACCCCGGCTTAAAGATTGCCGGGGTGACGAAGAGGTGGGAATCCAAAGGCTTTTACCGAGAGAGGACGAGTTACCAAGGCTATGCCAAATGGCGTTATTGGAAAAAAGCGAGGAGGCATAGCAGCTGCATATAAAAAATCACCCCACCGCGGTGGGTGGGGTG
>NZ_JAAYFP010000162.1:0-13140 GCF_012728195.1 Candidatus Sordicultor fermentans | reverse complement strand
CTTATCTCTCATTCCTGAGCGGTTCTACGAGGAATCTAAATAATGGGAGGAGATGCTCCTATGGTTCCAAAAAGAAAAAAGCAAAAGCATGGATTCCCGATAAAAAATCTCGGGAATGACGAGAGAGGGAGGTCGTCACCCCTGAATGGTTCTGCGAGGGGTCCACAGTATTTAAAGCATTTGGATTCTCAATAAAGGACTTCGGGGATGACAAATGATGTGGATTTCCGACTGAATTTTGGGAATGACGAAAGAGAGAGTTCCTCGACTTTTCTTTTCCCTCTCTGGGGGGAGGGTGAATCAACTATAAAAGGGGCTCTGCCCCCTTATAACCTCCTGAAAAATAACAAACAAAAGATAAGGACCCACTGGGGGAGGAAAGGCATCTTCCTCAGGGTTCGTAGTAACTGTGATAAATGTCAAGAAATGGATGATAGAATTTCCACACCTCCGGAAGCGAAAGTCCTTGCCAGGGAGTATTATCTTCTGCCATAGCATTCATGCTGGGTGAGAAACTTCCTCATATCAGAGGAGACAGGGAAAACGCTTCTTGGTGAGGACTGTCATAGAGGATGATAATGCCCGGATACCTCAAACTTCAGGGATAAAATTCTCGAGTTTATTATCAGTGAAGCTGTAGTGGAGTAAACAAAAAAGAGACTCTTTATTCCTTGATATATCAATGTTTTTAAATTATAGCTGTCAAAGTCAGGATAAAGAGACTCGTTTCCTTATCTCCAGTTGGAAAAAAAATGAAAGAAACAACGCTGCTTGTGGAGGTGTCTTTTCCCCTCGATATTCGCAGTTAAGATAATCGTATCGATAACTCCGAGCGCAGGGCCGAACAGAATAAAAAGCATTGCCACAATTTTTGCGGCTGACCGCAATGATAACAAATTGTCGATACAATTTAGAGAAAAATGGGGAAGATACCTATAAACATGATTTTAAAAAGTCAAATGCTTTTCGGCCACTTATCTCGTGTCTTCCTTCAAATAGGTCAGTTTCGAATCTCTCCGGGCATCCCAATAGTTCGTACACCCTTTTTACCCTTGATACAGCAAATTTAGTGGCGTTGATGGGAAATATGTTATCTTTCGTCCCGCTTTCTACTAACAAGTATCTCGGCGCTATTAATCCTGCTATGTCATACATCTCAGCATATTTTAATATACCTGGTATATAGTTGCATTCGCAGTGATATACTGAAAGTATGCTATCTTTGAAGGTGTTCAGGTACCCACTGACTACGGCACAGTTTATCCTCTCATCCAGAGCAGATGAAAATAGAGCACTCATTCCCCCACCTGATATACCCATAACACCTATGGATGTCTTCATGACTTCTTTTCTGGTCTCGAGGTAGTCTATGGCTCTCATTACGTCCCAAACTCTCATTCCCAGAACCGTTTTACCTAATAACATGGCCCAGAAGGAAACTTTTCGGCAGGATGATTGGTATTTATCCCTGGCTATATCTTCGGGTTCTCTCCTTTCTCCAAAGCACACCTGCTCAATAGCGAAGGTAATAAACCCATGCCTTACAAGAGAAATCCCAAAATCTTTCTGGTAACCGTCAGCGATGGTTCTCTCTGTTCCATCTTCCCATATGCCCACGATATCGTCCTTTCCATATCCATGGCCATGAAGGGCTATTACCCCTGGTGCTGGAAGATTTATTCTTTTAGGCACCAGTAGATAACCTGTCACGCTTATATCAGGTGCACTGTTAAATATTATCTTCTCCCTGGTATAATCTTCAAACCCCTTTTTTTCCACTATTTCTGGCTCCAATGGAACTCTTTCCGGAAACCCTCCTAAAAGCTCAATTAATTTTTCTTTTAATCTCTCTCTCCAGGCTTCCCATTCTTCAAGAGTTTCAGCTTTAAACTCATAAGCTCTGGGCTTTTCATAAAGGGTCAAAAACGGCTGAAGAGGGCGTAGATTTCTCATAACTAAACCTCCTTTTTAAAGTTTCTCATTTTTATATAATTCAGTGAACGGGAAGCCATCCAATTAATCAATCAACACTCCCCGCTGGCCAAGGTTGAGTCCTGCTTTCCTGCGGCCACACAACTTTAACATGAGGTAAGTCCCTAGCGTCAAGACAAGTAAACTACTGATTTAAATGTCTATTTTCCTATTACATCAGTTTATTGTGGCTACCAGATACAGAACCCTCTTTCCTCATCCTGATGCAAGTTGTATTATATTACTACTCCAGACCTCGTTGGGTTCTCTCATTTCTAAATATTTTAATAAGTAAAAGTATTCCTTCTTTTCCGGGATAATAACACGAAGAGCGAAGGAGTTCCATAAGCTCACACTGCCTATATATCAATATCAGAATATTCATTAGCTCTATAGTTTTTTTGAGTCATTCAAGTTCTGTATTAAATTTACTTTTTTAAACAAAAAATAAGGAGGGTAATGTGAATGTTCAAGCTTTATTTTAAGATGGGAGGAAAAGAACAACGTACATGTAGCATGAAATAAAAAAATAACTACAGAGTATCAATATTTTTGATTGTTTTTTTAAAAGTAGAAAGGCCCAATATAATAAGCAAAATTGTAAGAATTTTCAAATTTACTTGACATATACAAAGCTTTATGGTATTTCTAGAATCAGAAATAATTATATTTGCTATTTTATATCAAATTTTTTTATATCAAATTTTTTGATATTTTTGCAGAAAGAAGCGTAGATATAACCATGAAAGAGCGAACAGGAAATATTCTGGTTCTTAATAGTGGGCAGGACGCTAGGATTCTAAAGGCGTTATCCACAGAGCTTCGAATTCGTATTCTTGAACTTCTTAATGGTAAGAAGTTAAACGTAAGCGAAATCGCCAAAACCCTGGGAATCCCTCAATCTACAGCAACTGTTAACATTGGGGTTTTAGAAAAGGCCGGTCTTATAAAAGTAGAAAATGAAAAAGGAGAAAGAGGATCACAAAAGGTTTGTAGTGCACAGTACAGCGAAATTATCATAAGTTTTCTCTCAACAACTGAAACAAGTAACAGAATTGACGCCATTGAGGTGGAAATGCCGGTAGGACTTTACACTAAGTTCGAAATCAATCCACCATGTGGTTTGTGTTCCCCTGAGAAAATCATTGGTTTTTTGGATTCACCTGATTCCTTCTGGAGCCCCGAAAGAGTTAAAGCTGGCCTTCTCTGGTTTGGCAAGGGTTTCGTCGAATACAAGTTTCCTAACAATGCCCTTTATAAGGGAAAGCCACTTCAAAAAATAGAAGTGATAATGGAGCTCTCTTCTGAAGTGCCGGGGACCAATAAACACTGGCCCTCGGATATCACTCTATGGGTAAACGAAATAGAAGTTGGTGACTGGACTTCTCCGGGAGATTTTGGAGACAAAAGAGGTCGTTTTACTCCTCTATGGTGGAAATTGGAAGGTTCTCAATATGGATTATTGAAGACCTGGATTATCACGGAAGAAGGGTCGTTCGTTGACGGGGAGAAAATTTCCGAAGTGTGTCTTACAGATTTGCATATTTATGATCACTCTTCTATAAAAGTTCGAATTGGGGTTAAGGAAAACGCTCAAAATGTGGGGGGTATCAATATTTTTGGGAAAGGCTTCGGGAACTATGATAAAGATATAGTTTTGCGTCTATATTTTTAGGTGTAGCGGGAGAGAACAATTTGGAAAAAGTGAGAATCCAGATAAATATTACGCAACCTCAGGCACTGCATCTATAGAGCAATATAAGCAGAAAAAGCTTGAAATGGAAAATTTACATTGAGGGCTATAATGAAAGATCTTGGGAGCCTCGCCTCTATTGGTAGAAAAGCGGGCTAAAACATAGGTAGGCTTAAGGGAGCTAAAGTTTAAATTGAATATTGCTCAAAACTGTAATTATCCTGGGCTATAGGGGAAATCTCTCTATCGCCTCTAAAAAGAAAAATACAAGAACATTAAAAAGCAAAGAACTATCGAGGGAGCCAAGACCTTTCTCAGTAGACCATGATTTTTGTGGTTGACTATAGACCAAAGGGGCTCAGGTTATGGGTAAATGATAAAGCTATAGTTTTTTAGTTTAAAAATGCAGAGGTTTTGGAATTTGCGAAAACCTCGGGTTTTAAAAAGGAGGTGAGGGCCGCTTTTGTGTAGTGGGAATAATTGTGGAGATATGTAAAGAATCTGTAAATTTATACGTGGAGGTGAATTAAGTGAAAAAAGTTTCATGTTTTTTAGCTATTTTGACTGTAGGGTTGCTTATTGGTACAGCTGCCCTGGCTCAGGAAGAGTACATGCCAGGGGTTTCGAGAAATGAATTGATAATTATCGAAAATCCGGATGGCAGAGCTACTGATCCAGATAACTTCAATATATGGGCGCCTGGAAGTCCGTCTTGGAGTCGCGGTCTCCAGCAGATATCAATGGATACTCTATGGTATATAGACCCGGATGAAGGAATAGAGGGTGATCCGTGGTTAAATTCTCTGGCTGAAGAACCACCTATCTATAATGAAGATTATACCGAGATGACAGTAAAATTGAGACAAGGGATATACTGGAGCGACGGTGTTGAGTTCACAGCAGATGATGTTATTTTTACAGTGGAAACGCTAAGAGCTCATCCAGAAATGAACTGGGGTCCACAGTTCGAAATATATGTTGACGAAGTGTACAAAACAGATGATTATACTGTGGTGTTCAAGCTAAAAGAGCCAAATTCCCGTATGCATTCTACTTTCACCGTTAGATGGTCGGGTTGCTATATTATGCCCAAACATGTTTTTGAGAACGCTGAGGATCCAGTAAGTTTCAAGTTCAATCCTCCAATAAGCTTGGGTCCGTATGTCTCAGAGTCTTACGATCCGGCTGGATATTGGAACTTATGGAAAAGGAGAGACGATTGGGAAAGGACAACTTTAGGAAAGCTCTATGGAGAGCCAGGACCTAAATATGTCTTGTATGTGGGGCTCAGCCAAGAGCGCAGGATTCTAGACCAGATGAAACATGAGCTTGATATAATTCATGACCTGTCTCCAGAAGCAGCTATTTCCTTAATTGAAAAAAACCCTTATGCTATAACCTGGTTTGAACAATTCCCCTGGGCTCATCCTGATCCCACCCTCATAGCTATACTGCTGAACAATGAAAAATATCCTTATAATATTCCTGAAGTAAGATGGGCACTTACTCTTAGCCTGGATGTGACTGAAATAGCATTAGCTTCTTATAACGGAGCTGCTACTCTCTCATCCATTGCTGTACCACCCACAGGAAATCATTTGACATGGTATTTTGAACCATTGCAATCATGGCTCAAAGACTTCTCTATTAATGTAGGAGGAGAAGAATTCCATCCCTACGACGACACAATTCCATTTCAACTTGCTGAGAGAGCAAAAAATCAATTCGGTTACGATGTTCCAACTGATGAGGATAAGATCAAACAATCCCTGGGATATGGATGGTGGAAGTATGCTCCTGACGTAGCTGCAAAACTTCTTGAGAGTCAAGGATTTACTAAAGATAGTAGTGGTCGGTGGTTATTGCCTGACGGAGAGCCATGGCAAATAAGAATAATATGTGAAGCTGAGGGGCGGCCAATAATGACCAGAGGTGCAACAAAAATTGCCGAGCAATGGAAAAAATTTGGAATAGATGCAGAAATTCAAGGTGTGAGTACAGCAATTCTCTGGCCCAACTACTTAACTCCCGGTAACTACGATGTAGCTTATGCCTGGAATATTGAAACCTGGGGAGGTCATCCGGATCTTTCTTTCTTCTTAAGAACCTGGCACTCTAACTTCTATAGAAAAAGCGGAGATGCATCAGCGGGCTCTAACTATATAAGGTATCAAAGTGAAGAGCTGGATAAAATAATCGAAAATCTTCTGAAAATAGACTTTTTTGATTATGAAAAGACTATTGCTCTAGGCCAAGATTTTCTGAAGTTGATGGTTGAAGATATGCCTGAGATACCGGTTATGTCTTATAACGTTTTTACTATTTGCGATGAATATTACTGGACGGGATATCCCACTTCTGATAATCCTTATACTAATCCTGTTCCGAACTGGGCAAATAGTAAATATATGTTCCCGAAACTGAAACCTACAGGTAAATAGAAGGACTAAGGTTTCTCCTGCCTATGAGCCTACAGGCAGGAGAAACCTTTATGGTTTAAGAAACCCGGGGTGATAAAAGACAATGGTTAGTGGTAAAGTTGTTGGTTATGTTATCGGTAGGATTTTCCAATGTTTAGTAGTTATTTTTATTAGCACTACCGTGGTTTTTATAATTCCCAGAATGGCAACGGATATGAGCCCGATTGAAAGTGCCATAAGCAGAGCGATGGCTCAAGGTCAATATACCGATCCGAGGGCAGTTGAACAACTACGAAATACTTTGGAAGTGGCGTATGGGCTGGAAGGAACAGTTTTTGACCAGTATATTAAGTTTTGGGGAAATATACTTAGAGGGGATTTAGGACCTTCTTTTTCTTCTTTTCCAACACCAGTTATGGATTTAATAAGGAACTCTCTTCCCTGGACAGTAGGTCTTTTATTGGTTACTACTGTATTGTCCTGGGTTATAGGTAATATACTTGGTGGAATTGTAGGATGCAATAGGAACAAAAGATGGGCTAAGGGTTTAGAAGTAACCATAAATGCCCTCCGACCAATACCCTATTATATTATGGCTCTCTTGCTTTTGATTGTTTTTTCTTATATTTTGCCACTATTCCCTTCTGGTGGCGCTTACCCCATTGGTACTGTTCCCCGAAGGGATTGGAGTTTTTTTGCTGATGTTTTGAAGCATGCTTTTTTGCCGGGGCTTTCTCTCCTTTTGGTAGGAATAGGGGGATGGTTTCAGGGAATGAGGACTCTTGTTTCTCATATAATGGGAGAGGATTATGTAGTATATGCTAAACTCGCCAACCTGAATAAAAAAGATGTTTTTAGCAATTATATTATGAGAAACGCTATGTTACCTCAAATTACTGGGTTGGCTTTGCAGCTGGGGATGATTTTTAGCGGGACTCTTATTACTGAGATAGTGTTTAACTACCCGGGGTTAGGTTTGTTATCTTATAACGCTATATTAAGGTCTGATTATAACTTAATAATGGGGGTAACTATTTTATCAATTGTGGCGGTATCCTTTGGGACTCTTATTATTGACTTAATATATCCTTTACTGGACCCCAGGATAGCTTATTAGAACGTGGAAAAGCACAATGGTTAAGAGTCTTGTAGGGGAATTGGTCAAAAGAGACACAAGGTTCAGAACAGGTTTTATCTTGATGATAATCATTGTTTTTATGTCTATACTTTCTTTTTTCTCTCCAGTAGATCCGTATTCGACCTATTATGCACCGGTTAATCGCCCACCCAGCTTAAAGTACTGGTTGGGAACAGACTCAAGAGGACAAGACGTTTTTTGGATGATGACTTTTGCACTTAAAAATTCGATTGTTTTTGGATTGATTGCTGCTGCGGTTTCAAGATTAATAGCTTTACTTTTTGGAACTATTTCGGGATATATAGGAGGGAAAACAGACAGTGTTTTAATGATAATAAATGATAGTTTTATCACTCTCCCTGTTCTTTTGGTAATAATCTTAATTGGTATGGTTTTTAGAAGACTTTCTTTTTTTCCTCTGGCTATAGTTATGGGTTTACTTGGTTGGCCATGGGATTCTAGATTATTCAGATCTCAAATTTTAAGCCTGAAAGAAAGAAAGCTGACTTATACTGCTCGGTTTTCAGGTATGAGCACTTTTAGCATAATTTTTAAAATATATTTTCCCCATCTTGTTCCTGTATTTTTGTCTACTTTTATTAATAACATGATATGGTCTTTGGGACTTGAAGTGACCTTGTCAGTTTTGGGGTTAACTAATTTGCAGCTTCCCACTATTGGCACTACCATTTATTGGGCAAACCAGCATCAGGCTTTGATTTTAGGTGTTTGGTGGTGGTTAGCTGCTCCTATAGCTGGAGCAATCATATTGTTTACTGCTCTTTATCTTCTGTCGGTAAGCATAAATGAGTACGTAGATCCAAGAATTAGATACCAGCAAGGGAGTTTTTAATGTGAGTTTAGTAGAGATAAGTAATCTTTCTGCTCACTATCTTCAAAGGGGAAAAAAGGTTAGAGCAGTAGATGAGATCAATCTCCAGATAGAAAGCGATGAGATACTTGGAATAGCCGGGGAATCTGGATGTGGTAAATCCACGCTACTAAAAACAATTTATGGGTATGTTGAGCCTCCACTGTATGTGGAAAAAGGGGAAGTAGGGTATAACTTTAGTAATTTTAGTGTAAATAATATTTTTTCTTTATCAAGTTTATCTTCTATTAAATGGAAAAAAATTTCCTATATTACCCAAGGATCTATGAATGCTCTCAATCCGGTACAGAAGGTCCACAGGTTTTTTTTAGACCTCTGGAAAGCACATGGGCAAAATTTAAGCTTGAAAGGTTTTGAGGAGCTCTTAAGGAATCGCCTCTCGTACTTGGGACTCCCTGAAGAAGTTTTAGAGCGTTATCCCCATCAGCTTTCTGGCGGAATGAAACAAAGAATTGTAATAGCTGCTTCAAGTTTATTTAATCCTGAAGTGATTTTAGCTGACGAACCTACTTCAGCTTTAGATGTGGGAGTTCAATTAGAAGTGTTGGGTTTGTTTATGAAAATTCAAAAGGAGAGTAAAAATACAATAATAATAGTATCTCACGATATGTCGGTGCTGGTTAATTTGTGCTCTAGGGTTGCTGTTATGTATGCAGGAAATATAGTCGAAGTGGCAGATACTAGAGCTTTGTTTAAAAACCCTTTACATCCCTATACCAAATTGCTTATAGAATCGCTCCCCAAAATAGGTGGTGGTAAAGAGTTGAAAGGAATACCAGGTGCTCCTCCCAATTTGGCTTTTCCACCAAGTGGGTGTAAATTTCATCCTCGATGTCCTTTTTCATCTGCCCTATGTATTGAAGAAAATCCGATTTTAGCTGAAGTTTGTGAAAATCACCAAGTGGCTTGCCATTTGTCTCTGAGGAATGAGGAAGTTGAAGCAGAACAATAAACTTATAGTCAATGATGTAACCAAAATTTTTTCGCAAAGAATTTTCCTTTCAAGGAAGTATTTTAAAGCAGTTAATAAAGTTTCTCTAGAAATGAATCTGGACATCCCAGAGGTATTTAGTTTGGTAGGAGAAAGTGGAAGTGGGAAAACCACTTTGGCAAACTTAATACTCAACATTATCGAACCAGATGAGGGAGACATCTTTTTCAAGGGTAGAGATATTACCAAAATGAAAAGCAAAAAAGATAAAATGGCATTTATGAAAGATGTCCAACCTGTTTTCCAGGACCCTTTTGAATCATTTGATCCCATGAAAAAAGTAGAAGTATTTTTGTATGAAACTGTTTCGAATTTCGAAATTGCCAGAAAAAGAGGTCAAGCAGAAGCTATTATTGAAAAGGCGTTAGGAATGGTAGGGTTGAGCTTTAATGAGGTTAAGGGAAAATATCCTGGTGAGTTTTCTGGCGGACAACTACAGAGAATCGCCATAGCTAGATCTCTTGCTGTGGGACCTTCTATATTAATAGCGGATGAACCTGTATCCATGCTGGATGCTTCCTTAAGGATTTCTATTGTAAATTTATTTAAAGCTTTAAAAGAACAACAGAATTTGAGTGTTTTGTATATAACCCATGATTTAGCCACTGCCTACTACGTAAGCGATAGGATAGGGGTTATGTTGAGGGGGAATCTCGTGGAAGTAGGGAAAGCAAAGGAAATTCTGGATGAGCCTTTACATCCTTATACTCAGTTTTTGAAACAATCTGTACTTGAACCCGACCCTGATAAAAAGAAGCTAGACATTTTGCAGAAACAGGAAATTTCGGCCACAGAAGTAGGCGAATATCAGAAGGAGGGCTGTAAATTTTCAGGGAGATGCCCCAAAGTGATGGATATATGCCGAGAGAAAGAACCAGGGTATTATGAATCGCCGGAAAAGGAAGTTATGGTCAAATGTTTTTTGTATGAACCTTCGTAGGAAAACAATGAAGCCGAATAATTCTAAAGAGAGGTGTTAAAGTGGCAAACAATAAAAAATCAAAGATGTATGTGGACAGAAACTTTACAGTGGGAAAAGTCTCAGATATGCTTTTTGGTTCATTTATTGAGCACCTTGGTAGAGCAGTTTATACCGGTATATATGAGCCTGGTCATCCCGAAGCGAACGAGAGAGGTTTCAGAAAAGATGTCATAGATTTAATTAGAGAATTGAATGTTTCCATCGTTCGCTATCCAGGGGGAAACTTCGTTTCTGGATATAACTGGGAAGATGGAGTTGGGCCAATGGATAAAAGACCTAAAAAGCTAGATTTAGCGTGGCGATCGCTCGAGCCCAATGAATTTGGCACCAATGAATTTATAGAATGGTGTAAGTTAGTAGGGGCAGAACCTAGGATGTCTATAAATTTAGGAACCAGAGGGATAGATGAAGCCCGTAATTTTGTGGAATACTGTAATCATCCAGCAGGGAGCTACTACAGTGATTTACGAAGGAATCACGGATATGAAAAACCTCACAGTATAAAAGTGTGGTGTCTGGGAAATGAAATGGATGGTCCCTGGCAAATTGGCCACAAGACGGCAAAGGAATATGCTCGTTTAGCTGAAGAAACAGCTAAAGTTATGAAAATAGTAGACCCGGGTATTGAGCTGGTAGCCTGTGGAAGTTCCAACTGGCATATGCCCACCTTTGGAGAATGGGAAGCTACCGTTCTTGAACACACCTATGATTATGTAGAATATGTGTCTTTGCATACTTACTATGATAATGTGGAAGATGATATTGAAAACTTTCTAGCTAAATCTCTGGATATGGATTCCTATATAAAATCAACCATAGCGATTTGCGATTATATAAAAGGCTGCAAAAAAAGCAATAAAACTATAGATATTTCTTTTGATGAGTGGAATGTGTGGTTTCATTCCCGAGAGAAAGATAAGGAAGTAGCACCCTGGACAATTGCTCCTCCTCTTTTAGAAGATATCTATACTTTTGAAGATGCGCTGCTTGTGGGGTTAATGTTGATAACTCTTCTAAAGCATGCCAATAGAGTAAAGATAGCATGTTTAGCTCAATTAGTTAATGTTATTGCTCCTATTATGACCAGGAAAGGCGGGGGAGCGTGGAGACAAACTATATTCTACCCCTTTATGCATGCTTCAAATTATGGAAGGGGAGTAGTTTTACAACCCATTATATCGACTGATACTTATGATACAAAAGACTTTAGCGCTGTTCCGTATCTTGATGCTATTCCCGTTTTTAACGATGAAAAAGATGAGATAACCGTATTTGCTGTTAATAGAGCGCAGAGCAAAATGGATCTGGAGTGTGAGTTAAGAGGATTCGAAGGATATTCTGTTCTTGAACATATAGTTCTGGAAAATAGCGACCTTAAGGCAGTCAATACCGAAACAAATCCTTTTAATGTTAAACCCCATAGCGGGGGAGGTGCCCGCATTGAGGGAGATAAAGTAAGTGCCGAGCTTTCTCCTCTATCCTGGAATGTCATTAGGTTAGGGAAAGGGTGATTTACTAGTTTTTAAGGCAGGTTTATAAATTAAAATTCATGGAGTGCGGAGGAAATCAGGCGATTAAAAACTCTTAAGTATTGCGAGTGTATTGATTTTAGTGGTTCTGGTGATTCCTCTTGCCTTTGTTGGTGATTTCTATCCTGAATATACCGTAGGATCAGTGACTTTAACCATGTAGATCTGGACTAGTGATGAAAATTATTCCATTGAGGAATTTCAGAAAGTCTATCCTGGTATCAAAGTTCAACGGGAAAACTTTGGTGTTCACTATACCAAAGCTCAAACTGCGATATCAGCGGGCCCAGACCTACCAGGTGTGTGTCTTTGTTCCCCAGTATACGGATCTGGGAGCGTTTCAGCTCATAAATGAATGGCTGGACAGAGAAACTTTCGTCAAACTCTATAGAGAATCTGCTCTTGTCCGGTGTAATCTATGGGTTTTTGGTGGATTGCTCTGGTGTGGCAAGCCGGTGGAAAGTTTTTTGACTGTAAAGATGGTAATTGGTACATTAATTTCACCAACTCCGCAGCTCAGGAAGTTTTTGAATTCTGAGGAGAGCTGATAGATTAAGGCGTATAAAGTTAGAGATGTGGTGGACTCCTGATTGGTACAATTCTTTGAGGGAGGTAAAATGACGGCAGTTATATTAAAATGCTGGCGACCTGATTCTGTAGGTCTTTGAGGAGTTGCTCTCCCACCTCAACGGGATCCCGATGATCCTCATAATGGGTTTACAGGCGGATCAGGTTTTTTTAACTTCTCATTCTAAGAACCCTGGAGCAGCAAGCTATATTTGTGCACTGGCTGAATTCTCATCTGAATGAAATGTCTGTGTAAGTCCAGTAATGGTTTCTACCAGATACGAAGAAGTGGTAGATGAAGTAAGTGGACCAGATGAGTTCTTTGGAAGATAGAATGCAATTGAAATCCTCTGGGAAGCTCACAAAATGGTTGACACAGCTTTTTTGTTACTCTCAAACCTTGACGAAAGTTATGGTTTTACTTAAGTAAATTTCCTGTGTTTGGCAATATGAATTTGCAGCATTCCGGAAGTTAATTTTTGCAGCACCTTTAATTCCAGAATTAACAGTTCATAGTAGAATGAGGTAAAAGGTAACTTGGTCCGGAAAAGACCAATAAATGACTGTGGTGAATTAAATGTCAATGATTGCGGCTGTTATTTTCTCATCATAAAATATTTTATTCCACTTGCTGAATTCCAAGTTTGTAGTAGTTTTTATGCTGTACTTTTTAACTTCCGCTGTGCTGTATTTCTATTCTACCAAACACAGTCATTCTTCTTGTGTCATAAAAAAGAGCCCTGGAATATTCCTCGTCTATCAACCTCATAAGGAGGAGATTATATTCACTTTCTTCTCTTGCCTCGTAATAATAGGAAGAGGAAGGAAGTCCTATAAGCTCACATTGTCTATATAGCTCCGCTTCTAAGTCTTCTCGCTCTTTCTCAGTCTTTGCTCTTTTATCACTAAATATGGAGGGTAGTTCTTCAAGTAGTTGTTTCTTCCATTTCATTATCT
>NZ_JAAYFP010000161.1:0-10554 GCF_012728195.1 Candidatus Sordicultor fermentans | reverse complement strand
TTCGTGAGTTGCATTTATATCCCACAGGAGGTTGTTTTTTAGAGACCTTCCAAAAGTGCCTCAAGTCAGGCCTTTGTGCTATTGACATTTGATTAAAAAGCTTATATAATAGCTATTTGTCTTTTCAGGTGTATTTAAGACGGGAGGACGAAAAGTTATTATTCTTTCTTCAAACAAAGTGTTATCTAACAAAAATTGCTACTCGATTTTCCCTCAAAAGGTGGTGTGATTAGTGAGTGTAAGTTATATTGAGAGGCAAAGTTTTGCCAAAATCCCTTCTTCCTTGGAACTTCCTGATTTCATAGAGATTCAAAAAAAGTCTTTTGATTGGTTTTTGCAGGGAGATGTCCCACCTGAAAACCGTAAAAAGCAAGGATTGCAGGAAGTTTTCCTGGAAGTGTTTCCGGTTCAAGATTTTACTGGAAGACTGGTTCTCGAGTTTGTCAATTATCGATTGGAAGAGCCAGTTTTTACTGTTAAAGAGGCTAAGGAAAAAGGGAGAACTTATTCTGTTCCTCTTCATGCGCGGATAAGATTAATTGACCGGCAAACCAATGAAATAAAGGAACAGGATGTGTACATGGGTGATATACCTCTCATGACCGAATGGGGTACTTTTGTAGTTAATGGAGCCGAACGAGTGGTAGTTACTCAGTTAGTTCGCTCTCCCGGGGTATTTTTCTCTCGAGAAGTTACTACCACCGGGAAAGTGGATTACGGCTTTAAGATTATTCCCAATCGGGGGGCGTGGTTAGAATTTGGAATTGATACAGGAGATATCATTTACGTACGAGTAGATAAAAGGAGAAAAATTAACGCTGTCACTCTGGTTAGAGCTCTGGGATATGAAGATAACGAGGAAATTTTGTCTATGTTTGATTATCATCCGATTATCCGTAAGACTCTGGAGAAAGATCCTTCTACTAATTACAAAGAAGCAGTGGTAGAGATCTTTCGTAGACTTCGTCCCAGCGAGCCTCCTACGGAGGAGAACACCAGAGATTTCATGAGATACCTCTTTTTTGACCCTCGTCGCTATGATCTGGGTGAAGTTGGTCGCTATAAAATAAATAACAAGCTAAAGTTGGAAGAAAGAGTTATTCGGATAGAAGAACCAGTGTTGGCTGAGGATATTGTGATTGACTTGCAGGATAAAAAATGCCTGCGAGATATCAGCTTACTGGGTGAAGATATTGATACTTCTCGTTATCGAATAGCAGGAAAAAAGGGAGAAAGAATTAACCGTCGCCTGGCCCAGGAATTGGAAAAACTTAACGAAGAATACCCCATAGAATACATAAAAGTGTTTAGCGAAGAAGAATTACCGGTGAAAATCTATGTGGAAAGAGAGGACACCTGGGAGGTTCTTTCTGAGGATCTGGAAGGAAGAATTTTGAGTGAAGCGGTAGTGGATGAGATAACTGGAGAAGTTCTGGTAGAAAAAGGAAAACCTTTAACTCTGGGTCTTATCCGGGATCTGCGAGGATTAGGAATAGAAAGAGTGAGGGTTAAAAAATACCGAACTCTCACTCCCGAGGATGTAGTGGGCAGTATTCGCTATTTCCTTAATCTTATTGATGGTATTGGTTATGAAGATGATATTGACCACCTTGGCAACCGACGAGCTCGTATGGTGGGAGAACTTTTACAAAACCAGTTCCGCATCGGTCTTTTGCGAGTAGAGAAAGTGATCAGGGAACGGATGACTATTCAACCTGATGTGGAATCAGCCACTCCTCAAAGTCTCATTAATGTGAGGCCTATTGTTGCTGCTATGCGGGAGTTCTTAGGCAGCAGTCCACTATCTCAATTCATGGATCAGGTTAATCCTCTTTCTGAGATTACTCATAAGCGAAGATTGAGTGCCCTAGGGCCGGGGGGCTTGAGTCGAGAGCGGGCAGGTTTTGAAGTCAGGGACGTGCATTATACCCATTACGGAAGAATATGTCCTATTGAAACTCCAGAAGGCCCTAATATTGGTCTTATTACTTCTCTGTGCATGTTCGCCAAGGTTAATGATTATGGGTTTATAGAAACTCCTTATCGAAGAGTGGTAGATGGAAGAGTTACTGATGAAATAGTTTACCTTTCTGCCGATGAAGAAGACCTTTATCACACTGCCCCTCCCGATGTTCCCCTGGATGAGGAGGGCTATATTCAGACGGAGAATACAATAGCCCGGTTCAGGGAAAAAATAGTGGAAGTGCCTCGTGATAAGGTTGATTTTATGGATGTTTCTCCTCAGCAGATTATTAGCGCTTCCGCTGCTTTGATTCCTTTTTTAGAGCATAACGATGCTAACCGGGCGTTGATGGGTACTAACATGCAGCGGCAGGCTGTTCCTCTTTTAGTTTCTCATCCTCCCTACATTGGGACAGGGATAGAATACAAGGTGGCGCAAGATTCAGGAGCCACGGTTATAGCTAAAAGAGGCGGAGTGGTGAAGAAAGCTGATGCTTTGCAAATTGAAATAGAAGCAAATGATGGCGGAATAGATGTGTATGAATTAAATAAATTTCAGAGATCCAACCAGAGCACCTGCATTAATCATAAACCAATAGTTAGAAAAGGAGATAAGGTGGAAAAGGGGCAAATCATTGCTGATGGTCCTTGTACTTCCATGGGAGAGCTATCCCTGGGGAAGAACGTTCTTGTGGCTTTCATGCCCTGGGAGGGAGAAAACTTCGAAGACGCCATCATGATTAGTGAAAGATTGGTTAAAGAAGATGTTTTTACTTCTATCCATATCGATGAATACGAAGTGGAAGCCCGGGATACAAAATTGGGTCCGGAAGAAATTACCCGGGACATTCCCAACTTAGGAGAGGATATGCTACGCAACTTAGACGAAGAAGGAATAGCGATAATAGGCTCGGATGTGAAGCCGGGAGACATTCTGGTGGGTAAAGTGACTCCCAAAGGAGAAACCGAGCTTACTCCTGAGGAAAAGCTCTTGCGAGCTATATTTGGAGAAAAAGCTCGAGAGGTCAGAGATACCTCACTTCGTATTCCTCATGGAGAGTATGGCAAAGTCATAGATATTAAAGTTTTCTCCCGGGAAAATGGTGATGAATTAGCTCCGGGAGTGAACAAGCTGGTAAAAGTTTTTGTGGCTCAAAAGAGAAAAATCTCGGTGGGAGATAAAATGGCTGGCAGGCATGGAAACAAGGGAGTAGTAGCCCGAATAGTCCGAGAGGAAGACATGCCTTACCTTCCCGATGGAACACCGGTGGATATTGTGCTCAATCCTCTGGGGGTTCCTTCCCGGATGAATGTGGGACAGGTTTTGGAAACTCACTTAGGGTGGATAGCTAACAAGGAAAGACAGTTTTTGTCCAGCCCTCCCTTTGATGGAGCGTGGGAAGAAGAAATTATGGAGCTTATGAGGAAGGTTGAAGCTCCGGAAGAACAAGGTCTTTTCGATCACTTTTTTGATTCACGGATTTCTTCCGATTTTAAACTTCTTCCTCAGGGCAAAACTATTCTCTATGATGGAAGAACAGGAGAGCCTTTTGATAACGAAATTACTGTAGGTTATATATATATGCTCAAATTGGCTCATCTTGTAGAAACCAAAATTCATGCCCGCTCTACCGGTCCTTACTCTTTGGTAACTCAACAACCTCTGGGAGGAAAAGCCCAGTTTGGTGGCCAAAGATTTGGCGAAATGGAAGTATGGGCTCTGGAAGGGTATGGAGCAGCCTATACTTTGCAAGAGATGCTAACTGTAAAATCTGACGATATTGCAGGGAGAGTACAGGCTTATGAAGCTATTGTTAAAGGTAAGAATATTCTTAAACCTTCTCTTCCTGAGTCTTTCAAAGTGCTGGTGAAAGAGTTACAGAGCTTGTGTCTTGACGTGAGAGTATTTGATTCTAAAAAGAGAGAAATTTCTCTGGAGGAAGTAGAAGAGGAAGAAGATACTCCTATTCTGGATATTAACCTCCAGAGAAGAGAAAAATAAAATAGAGGAGGAGAATCCTTGATAGACGTTAATGATTTAGGTGCTATCCAAATTAAATTGGCTTCTCCAGAAGAAATTCGTAAATGGTCTCACGGAGAAGTAAAAAAACCTGAAACTATAAACTATCGAACTCTGAAACCAGAAAGAGATGGACTTTTCTGTGAGAAAATATTTGGACCTACTCGAGATTGGGAATGCTATTGTGGGAAGTATAAAAGAGTAAGAGATAGAGGAGTAGTATGTGACCGCTGTGGAGTGGAAATAACTCGTTCTTCAGTAAGAAGAGAAAGATTGGGACACATCGAATTAGCTGCTCCGGTCTCCCATATCTGGTATTTTAAAAGTATTCCCAGTAAAATGGCTCTTATTTTAGGGATTTTACCTAAAAATCTGGAAAAAGTACTGTACTTTGCCTCGGGCCGGAAAAGAGAAGATTGTTATAAAGTAGTGGAGCCGGGCTCTACTGATTTGGAAGCAGGGTCTACCATCCGGGATATAGAGTATAAAATCTATTCTAACTATGATCCCAATTTTAAAGCTGAACCTGCTTACCGGATTGCAGAAGTTTACAGCCTTCCTTTTACCATTGGAGATCGGCTGAGTGTTAAAGAATATACTCGTTATCGCTCCAAATATAAGGAAAGTTTCACCGTGGAAGAAGTAGAAGAAGACCAGTTTGAGGTAGTAGACATTCGAGTATTTCCTTATCAGCGAGAAGATGAGCTTTCTGAGTCGGAAGTTAAAGAGTTACAAGAAATTTTTGGTGGACTCTTTGAGGAGACTCCTTTATCTGAAACAGTGGAAGAACCTTGTTATATAGTAATTGATCCCGGGCAAACGGGTTTGAAGGTAGCGCAGATAATACTGGAAACGGAGGCCCGGTTGTTCACCCACTACGATTCCACATTTAAAGCAGGGGTAGGAGCAGAAGCGGTAAGAGAAATTTTAAGCAATATTGATGTAAACCAGTTAGCTCGAGAATTACGCAAAGAACTTAAGGAGGCTTCTGGCCAGAAGGCTAAAAAACTCATCAAGAGACTGCAGGTAGTGGAGTCTTTTGCTAAATCGGGTAATCGCCCGGAATGGATGATTCTTGAGACTATACCCGTTTTGCCTCCTGATTTGCGTCCTATGGTGCAGCTGGACGGAGGAAGGTTCGCTACCTCGGACTTGAATGACCTTTATAGACGAGTAATTAATCGAAATAACCGCCTGAAGAGACTTCTCCAGTTGGGTGCTCCAGAAATCATTGTGAAGAACGAAAAAAGGATGTTGCAAGAAGCGGTTGATGCCCTTTTTGATAATGGTAGGAGAGGTAGACCGGTTCTAGGGCCGGGCAATCGCCCTTTGAAGTCACTTAGTGATATGTTGAAAGGAAAAAAAGGAAGATTCAGACAAAACCTCCTGGGCAAAAGAGTAGACTATTCGGGAAGATCGGTTATTGTTTCCGGGCCTCGCCTGGCTTTTGACCAGTGCGGTATTCCTAAGAAAATGGCTCTGGAGCTTTTTAAGCCTTTTGTTATGAAGAAGTTAGTGGATAGGGGCTTTGCCCAAAATATTAAAAGCGCCAAGAGGATGGTAGAAAAAGCAAGAGATGAAGAAGTATGGGCAGCTTTAGAAGAGGTGATAGCTGAACATCCGGTTCTACTCAATAGAGCTCCTACTCTTCACCGATTGAGCATTCAGGCTTTTCAACCTGTTCTCGTGGAAGGTAATGCAATTCAATTGCATCCCTTAGCCTGTTCGGCTTTTAATGCTGACTTTGATGGAGACCAGATGGCGGTACACGTTCCTCTTTCTGCTGAAGCACAGGCTGAATCGCAAATTATCATGCTTTCTTCTCATAATGTTCTTTCTCCAGCGAGCGGTAAGCCCGTTGCTGTTCCTACCCAGGATATGGTGTTGGGTAGCTACTATTTAACTTTATGGGGAGGCGGAGAAAGTAGAAGATATTTTGTAGATGTAGATGAAGCTCTTATTACTTACAATCTTGGCAACCTGGATTTACACGAACCAATTAGAATTAGAGAAATTAGTGAAAAATACCCGGAAATAGAAGAAACCACTCTGGGTAGAGCTATATTTAATGAGCTATTACCCGATGCTATGCCTTATTACAATGAACCAGTAACTAAAAAGAAATTGTCTGAAATTGCCGATCTCTGTTATCGAAAGCTGGGTAACGAGGCTACGGTAACCGTGTTAGACAAGATTAAAAAGGCTGGTTTTCATTTTGCTACCCGTTCGGGAACAACCATCAGCGTGCAAGATCTGGAAATTCCTCCTGAAAAGTGGAGTATCATTGAAGAAGCTAACCGGCGGGTGGAGGAAATCAATCAACATTATGCTGAGGGGCTGATTACCGAAGAAGAAAGAGAACAGAAGGTTATAGACGTCTGGACTAATGCTTCTAATAAAGTGGCTGATGCTATCCTTGAAGAGCTGGATGAATTCAACCCGGTTAACATGATGGCTAAGTCGGGAGCTCGAGGAAGCATTCGCCAGGTTAGCCAGCTATCTGGTATGCGAGGATTGATGGCTGATCCCTCAGGAAGGATTATAGAATATCCCATAAAGGCCAATTTTCGAGAAGGGTTGAGCGTTCTGGAGTATTTCATTTCTACTCACGGAGCAAGGAAAGGTCTGGCTGATACTGCTTTACGGACTTCTAAATCCGGTTATCTTACTCGCCGTTTAGTGGATGTGGCTCAGGATGTTATTGTTAGGGAAGAGGATTGCGGGACGGAAGAAGGAGTTCTGCTTTTTGATTTGCGAGACGAAAATGACCACCTTATAGAATCTTTTGAAGAAAGAGTTTTAGGAAGAGTAGCGTTAAAAGATATAGTAGATAAAAATAATGGAGAAATATTGGTTCACGCGGGAGAAGAAGTTGACGAAAAAGCAATCTCTTTGTTTAAAGAAAGGGAGATAAAGGAAGCCCTGGTGAGATCACCTCTTACCTGCCGGACTCGCTACGGGGTATGCCAGAGGTGTTATGGTAGAAATTTAGCTACCGGGCGATTGGTGGATATAGGAGAAGCGGTAGGGATAATAGCTGCTCAATCAATTGGAGAGCCGGGGACTCAGCTCACCATGCGTACTTTCCATACTGGTGGTATTCGAGTTACTGGTGAAGATATCACTCAGGGTTTGCCTCGGGTGGAGCAGCTTTTTGAGGTGAGAAAGCCCAAGAAAGCCGCCGTCCTTTCCGATGTATATGGAACAGTGGAAAAAATAGAAACGGTAGGAATGAAGAAAAAGATCCACGTTATTCCTGATGATGAAGAAGAAGACCAATCGGTGCGTACTTATCTTATCCCTCAGGACGTAAAGATTTGTGTAACTGAGGGCGAAAGAGTGCAGGCGGGGGATCGGCTTACCTTAGGGCCTATTGACCCTCGAGACATATTGAGAATCAAGGGTATTAAAGCGGTACAGGAATACCTCCTCAGCGAGATTCAATCAGTTTATATCTCGCAAGGAGTGAGTATTAATGATAAACATATCGAAGTTATTATTCGCCAGATTGCTAACCTCAATAAAGTTATGGTGGAGAATGCTGGTGATACTACTCTTCTGTCCGGGGAGCTGGTATTTCTGGAAGATTTTGAAGAGGAAAACAAGAAAATCGGAGAGGAAAATAAGCTTTTAATAGAAAAAGCACAAGATTTCTTAACTGATGCTGTTTTAGTGGAAGAAGTAGTGGATATGACCGGTGAGGTTGTACTGCCCCAGGGCAAAATTCTCAATGAAGATGATATCCGGCTAATTCTCTCTTCTGATTGCAAGCCTTTCTTGGTGGAGAGAAAAGGTAGTTTGCTTCGAGTGGTCCGGGGTTATCGTAATCTGGGGTTGGAGCTAGCAGATAAGATTAACGTAGAAGAAGTCAAAACATCAGAAGGTAAAGTTTTACTAAAAGCTGGTGAATCGTTAAAGCCAGAAGCTATAGACCGGATAGCGGAGATGGGGCCAATTAAATTAAAAGCAAGGGATAAATCTATCTGGGAGAAACTTCGCGGATCAATACTGGCTGAAGAAGTTGTCGACCCCCAGAGCGGGGAAGTACTTCTTCCAGCTGATACCCGATTAGATAATGAAACTGTTGAACTACTTGATGAACATGGAGTTGAGAAGGTAGTAGTGTGGAAGGATGTTAAAGTTTTTCCTATCAAAGAAAGTTTAGTTAAGGCTTTAAGAGAAGAAATTCTGGGAAAGGAAGTAGCTGAGGATGTAATCAGTCCTCAAAATGGTGAAGTTATTGTTCAGGCTGGACAGGCGATAAGCAGAGGCATAGCTCGTCGATTAGTTAGTGAGGGGGTAAAAGAAATCCCTCTCTCTGATGGTCGATTTTTCTCCATAGAAGGTAGATTGATAGAGCTTTTGGAAAAGGAAATAGTGGGTAAAGTGATAGCTCAAGATATTGTATCCGGTAGTGATGGAGTGGTAATGGTGAAAGCCGGACAGGTAATCGACCGAGATGACGTGGTTAAAATTGCTGGAGATAATATAGGATTTCTTCTCATCCGAGAGCCGGATGAAGATAAAGAAATCAAAAGCCTGGTAGAAGAAATATTGTATTTACCAGGGTTGAAGCAGGTAGCCACTGGAAGGCCGGTGGTTTTGGGAATCACCAAAGCTTCTTTAGCAGTAGATAGTTTTCTTTCCGCCGCTTCTTTTCAGCAGACTACCCACGTTTTAGCGGATGCAGCCATCAAGGGCAAAGTTGATGAACTGATTGGTCTTAAAGAAAATGTAATCATTGGAAAAGCTATCCCTGCTGGCACTGGCTTTAGCAAATACAGACACATCCGTCTTTCTACTGAGGCAGAAGAGAAAGAAAGAATAAGAGGAGAAAAATTGAATGAGGAAAGCCTGGATGTGTGGGAATTGATGGGAGCAAAAGAATCATTTGAAGAAGAAGAAGTGGAATACAATTTGGATCAAGGCTACTTTGACGATGCCGGGGAAAGTTAGGGTTTCCCCGGCAAATCACGTTTTCAGGGGTTTGCAAAGGTCTGTGGCCCTCATATAATAATTTATATATAACCGTGGGATTAACTCTGTTGGAGCCTACTGAGAAAGAACCCGGATACAAAAGGTAAGAAAACGGAAACAAATCAAAAACGTAAAATACAGAAAGAGAATTGAAAGGATAGCACCGGGGAAAATCTGCGGTAATCCTGCGTTTTTAACTCTCTTTAAGAGGCAACAGTACTTTGTAAAGCAAGAATATCCAGGAGGTAGCGGTTTATTATGGTTCTGGATAAAGAATCTTTAGAATTTAGAAAAATGAAACGGCTCAATCTTGTTGCCAGGAAATCATCGAATCCAGTGGGGGAGAATTTATATAAACAAGAGCCTTTTTATCCTTTCAGCGAGGTGCAAATTAATGGTGGGGAAAGTAACCGGGGATTAAGAAGAAAATTAGAAACACCGGAGCGGAAAAGAAAATCTAAATCATTTGAACCGGGAAAGTGGTTACTGGAGCGAGTAGGGACTCCCTTTCTCCTTGGGGTGCTGGAGAGTCTGGTTTCAGTTCTTCCCCCGACGCTTATCAAAAAGCTTGCTTTTTTTCTGGGGGATCTATGCTATCGCTTCTCCGGCACGCAGGTGGCTAAAATCCAGTGGATGCAGGTTATGGGGGAGGAAGATGATTTAGAGGTTAATCGCCATATTCAGCAGGTATTTCGCCACTTTGCTCTATCTATTATGGAGGTGATGCTCCTGAAAAAGAAAGGGAGTGAGGTGCTGGATTCTTTAATAGAAGAGGTAGAGGGAGAAGAATTTTTAAAAGAAGCTCTATCCCGGGGGCGAGGAGTAATTTTACTAACTGCTCATTTAGGAAACTGGGAACTTTTAGGAGCCTGGTTGGGAAGTCAGGGTTACCCTGTTACTGCTCTGGTTAATTCTCCGTCGGTTCCAGCTCTTCGGAGATTTGCAGAAGAGCTGAGACTGGCCATGAATATCGAGTTAGTAGAGCGGACTAATATGCTTCCAGTTCGCTCAATCTTGCGGCAGGGGAAAATATTGGGGGTACTGGCTGATCAGCGTGCTTCAGGAGGAGTGGTTTGCAACTTTTTAGGTCGGGAAGCACCTTCTCCTGCTACCCCGGCTGTTTTGCATCTTCGATTAGGGAGTCCGATTATCCCGGCTTTTATTGTACGCCAGGAAGAAGAGATGAAACATCAAATTGCTTTTCTTCCTCCCCTGGAGTGGCCTTCTGCTCCTTCTCATCGGGAAAATATTGTTCGGGGAACGACTCTCTGCAATCAGGTTTTAGGAGAGTTCATTCTCCAATATCCCGAACAGTGGAACTGGTTTTATCACCAATGGAGTGATTAAATTAGGGTTTTACGTTTTTACTAAGTTTATCGAATCTGAGGTTTGATTAAATTATTCTTTCTATGTTTTGCTTCAGAAGACTTCTGGTTTAATAGAAGCGCCTTTGAATAATAGCCAAGCATTATTATGTTTTTAGCAAGCTGGCCTCGGGCGAAAATTCTCCTCAAAAACACCGGAGGTGCTGGCAAGGGCGAGGGAAAGAAGAGGAGTTTCGCATCTTCTTTTTGGAAAAGAATTACCTTCTGTAA
>NZ_JAAYFP010000160.1:0-7380 GCF_012728195.1 Candidatus Sordicultor fermentans | reverse complement strand
CTTGGGGATGATAGAGACATTCAGGAACGACCCCTTTTTTGTCATTCCCGAAATCTTTTATCGGGAATCCAGAGGTTTTCAAATACTTATGGACCCCGGCTTAAAGATTGCCGGGGTGACTAATAAGGGGCAATAGAGACATTCAGGAACGAGAGATAACGGAATGATAAATACATTCAGGGGTGACGGACTTGAAAATCCCACCTTTCAAAACCATCGGCAAAATTTTTAGCTTTTACTTCCTTACCTTCCCCACCGGCATAATGTAGAGAGGCGCTTCCTCCGGAGGTAAAGAAAGCACCCGGGCAACTTCCTCATCATAAAAAGCACCGATAGCTACCGTTCCCAACCCCAGTGCTTCAGCCTGCAGGTAGACATTTTGCGCTGCATGTCCTATCTCTATGTGGACATAGCGAATTCCTCGCTCTCCATACTTTACAGTGGTTCTCTCATAAATTGCAGCGAAAACCAAAGATACTGGAGCTCCCCGGATAGCCCCCTGAGAAAGAGCAGCACGGTAAAGCTCCCCTCTTCTATCCCCTTCCAGCACTTTCTCTATGGCGTGTCCTTGAGGGTAGTAGCGGTAAACCCCCGGGGTTAATTCTTCCACTTTCCCTACTACTGCATAAATCACCAGAGGATAAAGCGCTCCCGCTGATGGTGCAGCAAGAAAACCCTGATTTTTTTCTGTTATCCCCTGGGCAGAAAATAGAATTTGAGAAAGCTCACCCAGAGATAGTGCATCATCGAGAAAAGAGCGCACTGAGCGTCTTTTCAAAATAGCTTCTTCCACCGAAACCTCACCTCTCAACCCGGGTGAGGGCAGGATAATCCTTTCTCCACCTCCGCTTATTCCTGTCATCATTAACACCCCCCAAAATATCATTACTCCAGGGAATTTTCCCCACTTTTTCAAATTTCTCCCCCCCTTTTTATAATTAACCGTCATTGTGAGTCTTACCTGATGCGATACATAATAACAAACTATGAGAACCCCTCATGACCCCCAAAAAGCAAAAGACCACTGGAGAACTTATAGTATCCCTTGCTGCATGGCAATTTCCCGTTTTTTGACTTTTTTCGGGATACTATAATATCAAAGTAAAATCTCTCACCTGTTATTATCGTATCCCGAAAAGGAACTTCCCGCTTAAACGGCCAGGGGATGCTCCAGGCTTCATCGTTTTAATGAACCCGCTACTGGCCCCTCTTTTGCTCGAACAACCAATTAATTACAGTTTCATCCTCATAAGCGGGAATCCAGGAAGAGTGAGCACTCCACCCCTGAGATTCCAGATAGTCTTTGAGAAATTCAGTATATTTTGCTCTCCCCCCTCTTTCTGCCAGACTCCTCACCAGACTTCTGGAAAAAGCAACGGGAACCAGGGGGTCATCTTCAGCATGGAATGCCCAGATGGGTATATGTTTAATTCTATCTACCTTTTTCACCTCTCCTCCACCACACACAGGAATGGCTCCGGCAAAAAGATGAGGACTTTCCATTGTTATCGCCCAGGTTCCAAACCCCCCCATAGATAAGCCGGTAACGTATATTCTATCGCTATCTATATTGTGTTGAGAAACAAGATTTTCAATCAGATGAGGAAGGGCAAGCAGCTCAGGATTAGGCTCAAAAGGCTCTCCTCCTGAAAGCACTCCGGTCCAGCTGCTCTCCCGGGGGCATTGGGGAGCTAATACAAAAGAAGGGTGTAGTGCTTGATGCCCGGGTTGTGCCCAGACCACCGCTCCTTTGTTTGCTACCAACTGGATAAAATTGTCTCTTCCTCTTTCTCCTGCTCCGTGCAGGAATACTACCAGAGGATATTTTTTATCCGGATTAACATTCCGAGGGGCAAAAAATCGGTAGGGCACCTCCACCCCCGACCTTTCATCCCGGTATACAAAAGCTTGAAAATCATCAACGATTAGGTGCTTTTCATCGGTGTTTTGAAGGGTAAAAGGAGCGATGGTTTCCCCCTCAGGAGTTGTGATAGCTACTTTCTGAGTCACAGTATAAATTAGCTCCGGTCTTTCTGATAAAAACGTCTCCGAAGAAAAAACAAGAGTTTTAGCTACTGCCTCTTTGTGATCTAACTCTATAATGACAAATCTTCCTCGATTGGTAGAACATACCAGATCGAAAGAGGAGTTAGCGTATACTTTTTTGATGGTTCTCTCAACCGTTGTGTCTCCCACTTTTGCCTCCACCGCGTAGCTATCAGGAGTAAGATTGCTTCCGTCAATTTCAGAGTCATATTCCACCACTACCTCACTCACTCTTTCTCCCTCGGGAAAAATTCTGGTAAGCAGAGTAACTTTGTTCATTTCTTCTCCTCCTTTGAGTTTTTTTCATTATATCACCTCACTTATCTTCCTGTGATACTGTGATATAATGAAAAAGGAGGTGGAAGAATGGAAGTCCAGATAGGAAAGTGCCGCCTGATAATCAAACAGGGAGATATAACCGAAGAAGATACCGACGCCATAGTCAACGCTGCCAACTCTCGCCTCGCGGGAGGGGGAGGAGTAGATGGAGCAATTCACCGGGCAGGAGGCCCGAAAATTGCTGAAGAATGCCGGAAGATAGGAGGCTGCCCCACGGGAAAAGCAGTTATAACGAGCGGAGGGAACCTGCCTGCTTCATATGTCATCCACGCTGTGGGGCCAATTTACCGGGGTGGGAAAAATAACGAAGCCGAACTCCTGCGCAGTGCCTATATTTCCAGTCTCGAACTGGCCGATAAACACAACCTGCGTTCCGTGGCTTTTCCCTCTATATCCACCGGCGCCTACGGTTATCCCATAAAAGAAGCCTCTCGCATTGCCTTGCAGGCTATAATTGACTATTGCAAAAGTCATCCTCAAACTACATTAGAAGAGATTCGCTTTGTGCTCTTCACTCCTCAAGACAAGGAAGTCTACGTTCAGAGTTTAAAAGAGCTAATGGAAAACCTCTCTGACTAAAAATTCAGCGCACTGACGGAAGGCTTTAAAGCGGTGGCTGTGGCGATTTTTAAATTCAGAGCCTAACTCGGCAAAAGTCTTTCCCTCGGGGGGGAAGACAAAAACAGGGTCATAACCAAAACCCCCACTTCCCCGGGGTTCTTCGGCGATGTAGCCTTCACATACCCCCCGAAATATTTCTTCTCCCTCTTCCCACACCAAAGCCACCACACAAACAAAGCGAGCGGTGCGCTCTTCTTGCGGGACTCCTTGCAGAAGCTCTAAAAGGAGAGATATTTTATCCCCGGAAGAAGCATTCTCCCCCCCAAAGCGGGCCGAATATATCCCCGGCGCTCCACGAAGGTAGTCCACCTCTAACCCCGAGTCCTCTCCTAAAGAGATTTTACCTGTGTTTACAAACCCTGCCCGAGCTTTTATGAGAGCATTATGAGCGTAGCTTTCCCCTTTTTCTTCTACTTCCCCTATATCACAAACTTCATAAACGCTTCTCACCGAGATGGAAAAGGGGACGAAGATATCTTTTACTTCCTTTAGCTTCCCCTCATTCTTCGTAACTAAATATACCTCACCACTCAAGGCAGACCCCTTTTCAGGAGTTTTTTCTCTAAAACAATAATTTCTCCAACCCCTTTCTGGGCTAAATCTAAAAGGCGATTTAGTGTTTCCCGGGAAAAAGGGTCTCCTTCTGCTGTTCCCTGTACCTCTACCAAATCTCCACTGCCGGTCATCACGACATTCATGTCTACCTGAGCAGCAGAATCTTCTTCAAAAGCAAGATCCAGGAGTTCTTGCCCTCCCACTACTCCCACACTGATGGCTCCCAGATAATCTTTTACTATACCTCCGGAAGATAATATTCCCCGGTCCACGCAATTCCACAGAGCTTCAACCAGAGCAATAAAAGCACCGGTTATAGACCAGGTTCTTGTTCCCCCATCAGCCTGGATAACATCGCAATCGATCATGATGGTTCTCTCTCCCAGCCTCTCTAAATCAACTACCGAGCGCAGAGCTCTGCCCACCAATCTCTGGATTTCGTGGGTTCTTCCCCCCACCTGTCCCCTTATAGATTCTCGCAAACTACGGGTGGTGGTGGCACGGGGGCGCATAGAATATTCTGCAGTAATCCAGCCTTGCCCACTATTGCGCAAAAAAGGAGGAACCCTGTCTTCTACAGAAGCTGCACAAATAATGCGGTTGTTGCCCGCTTCCACTAAAACCGAGCCTTCGGCATATCGGAGATAATGGAGGCGTATCTCCACCGGCCTCAACTCATCAGGTTGACGACCATCCGGTCTTCCCCTCCAGGTTGCCCTGTCCTTTTTAAAATAAAAACTACCCAATTCCTGGAAATTATTGAACTTTTGCAATTAATCTTTCATCCCTTTCTAAAGGTTGAGAAATGTCTATATGACCACACAGAGTAGAAGTTTCCTCTCCATCGATTAATATTTTTACTTTCCTTATTTCTGGAAAAGCAGTCAAGGTGTCAATGATGGCATAAACGCTCAAAAGCTCCTGAGAAGTACCTCCTGATTGATTTTTAGCCATCTCTACACTCAAGTCTACATAAGCTATATCTCCTTCTAAAAACACCGCATTTAAACGAGTGGAAGGAGGTATGGGATTGTACAGAGAACGGTCTTTGGGGCCTTTTAACAATTCTTCTAATATTCTCTCCATCCACTTACTGTCTTTTTTTATTTTCCTCTTCTCTCCTACTAAAGCAGTAAAATCGGGGTTAGAAAAATAAAGAATTACCTCTTCTTCCTGAGAAGGTGGTAGTTTTCCTAATTCCTCCTCCGGGGGAAGAGTGACTCCGGGAGAGGGAGAGATTTCTGGAGGCTGCTGGTATCGCAAAATCATTTCTCCAAAATAAAGAACAGCAAAGAAAATAGCTAAACCCACAAGAACATAGAACCAGTTTGGCCAGGAAGATTCTTTTTCTTTATACTTTTTCCGAGGAGGAATTTGGTCTTGCATTTTATTCTCCTAAAAAGCTCTTAAATTTGGGGTTTCGACTAAAATCATCTACTGCCTGAGCAATAGCTTGAGCTATTTTTTCCTGAAAAGCAGAAGAAGCTAATTTTTTGGCTTCTTCTGCATTGCTCAAAAAGCCCACTTCAATCAGACAAGCTGGATAATACATACCGTCCAGAACCACCAGAGGTGCTTCTTTCAATCCTCGGTTTTTCTGCCCGGTAGTAGAAGAGATTTTTTCTGACATTATTTTGCCCAGCTCAGCACTGACTTCCCGACTGCTCTGGTAATAGGCAGAAGATAAGATATTGCCCACCCGGTTAGCGTCTGCTGCACTTCCTTCCTTCAAAAAAAGCTGATTTTCCCGGCTGGCCACATCTCCTGCTCCTTCTCCCCGGGGCTTCACCCCTCCCACAAACACCTCCACACCTGTAGTTTGAGGATTGGGAGAAGCATTGCAGTGGATGCTCAAGAAAACAAAAGGTCGGTGTTCATTAGCCACCCGATATCGGTCGTTCAAAGAAGGATAAACATCTTGAGAGCGAGTCAGAAAAACCTGGTAACCCTTACTTTCTAAAGCCGCCTTTACTTTCTGAGAAATAGCCAGCACCACGTCTTTCTCCTTATAGCCATTGTACACACAGCCAGGGTCATTTCCTCCATGACCGGGGTCTATAACCACCACTTTAGTGTTAACCTCGTTATAGGAAAGGCCGGAAGCTTCCTGAGGAGTGGTGGGAGTAGGTTTAACTGTAGGTGATGCTCGAGGAGTGGTAGTTGGCTTTACCTCCGGCGATGCTTCTACTCTGGCCTCCACCAGAGAAACCAGATCAAAGTAGATTCGAGGATTATCTCCGGGCAACTTCTTTTCCTCTTTAACCTGTATCGGATTCTGCATCCAGATATTGACTCTTAAGCCATCAGCAGTTTTTGTTACCTCTATACGGTCTATTCTCCCATCACCCACTGCGATAGAAGATGTAGGTTGTCGCCAGTCACAGTTCAAAAGCTCAACGGCTATTCTATTCTCCTCGCGGTCTATACGGTAAGAATAAGAGGGAACTCCCCCTTGAAAATCAAAAGTAACCCTGGTTCTCATCTCTTCCGGATAAGGATGGAAGCGAATTCCAGAAAGGATAAAGAAAGAATCTCTTTCCCTCTCAGGAAGGGGAGAAAAAGACGGCTCCGGAGAGGGGGTAAGAGAAGGAGAGGGGACAGAAGAAACAGAAGAAGCAAAAGAAAAAAGCTGGCCTAAAAGGTCTAAAGAGACAAAAGGAGCGTTGCCTTCTATGAACACTTCTCCATCTAAGGGGACCTCTCTTCCATCATGCACTGCCACTCCCTTATCCAGAGAAAGAACCCAGGCTGTACCTTTAAAACCTAAATTTATTTTATTCATAATGGGAGAATAATAAACAATCCCCCCTATTTCCCGAAACAACTCCTCTACATTTACATAAGTCCTACCCTGGCGAACTCTAACCTCTGCCCCAGAATAGAAAGACTCTTCTCCCCAGTTTATCTCAACCTGAGCCCCCAGAGAAAAAAGGGGAAGAAGAGAAAAGAACAAAAAAAGAATAAAAACCTTTCCCTTAAAAGGGAGCACCCTCTTCCCCGTCATCTTTCTCCAGGGGAATATCTTCCAGCTCTCCCAGCGGGCTTTCTCCGCCTTCATAGACAAACGGTTCTGCCTCCTCCATTTCAAAATTTGCTCCCAACCCACTAAACTCTTCTACTTCCTCTTGCACCGCTCCTCGAGGAGGGCTCAAAAATTGAACATTATCCGCTCTAATTTCATAGGAGATACGACGGTTACCTTCGCGATCTTCCCAGGAACTGGAACGTAACTCTCCCATCACTGCCACCCGACTACCCTTGTGGAGGTAACGAGCACAAATCTCTGCCAGCTTGGACCAGGCAGCCACAGTGATATAGGTAACATCCTTCACCATCCCCTGCTTCCCTGAATAACTACGATTCATAGCGATACTGAATCGACAAACCGGTGTTCCCTGGGGGGTATAACGTAAATCGGGCTCCTTGGTTAAATTCCCGATTCCAAAAAAACAATTAATATCTCGAGCCATCAGAAAACATCCCCCTATTTCATCGAAAATTATTCTGTATATGAGTTTAACACATTATTCTTCATTCTCAAATAGAGAAGAAATTTTTTTCTTTAATTATATGGAGATATAAGAGCTAAATCCACTTATCACTTCCTCTTTTTTATCGCCACAATGACCGCCCTCGTCCGTCACCCCTGAATGCCTCTATTGTCCCGTTGTCCGTCATTCCTGAGTGTCTCTATCAGGAATCTTTATAATGGGAGGGGACACGCCCTATCCTTCCCAATAGAAGGACAAAGGGGAAAAAGCAAAAACGCGGATTCCCGACTAAAGATTTCGGGAATGACGGAGGGGGGTCATTCCTGAG
>NZ_JAAYFP010000159.1:0-31539 GCF_012728195.1 Candidatus Sordicultor fermentans | reverse complement strand
GCCCTCACTCCCCTTTTCTCTCTTTTTGGGGGTACTAATAACGTATTTGCTGAAAATATTGAGCCTACAGTTATGGGACTGGCGGTGGGTTTTTTTCTGGAAAATTATTCTTTGCGGGAAAAAGTGGTGAAAAAAAGCAAAATACTGAGGGCCAGATCCAAGGAAGCGGGGAAAGAGGAGTTAGCTCTTGTTGATGTGGTAGTGGTAGAAAAAGCTTCAGTAGGAGCAAGAGCGGTGTGGGAGCCAGAGTTAGTTCGTTTGATAGTGGTAACCCAGAGCAGCCCTTTAAAAATTGGCTTGAGTTCGGTAGTGGGAAGATTGATTAGCATTAGCCCGGAAGAAGAAAGAGGAGCAGTGGTGGAGTTAGGAGAGGGAGGGGAAATGGTTAAGGCTCCGATAGCTCCTGGTTTAGTGGAAGAGATAAAAATCCGGAGATGGGAATTTTTACCTCTGGGAGCTTCTATTTCTCTCCCGTGCCAGAGAGGAGTTCTAGCTTTAGACGGGGAACGGGAGATAATTTTGCGAGAAGGGGAGAACTGGGAGATTCGGCTGGAAGATACCGGGCCCCGGAGGGTGGACGTGGAGAAATTAATGAGCCTGGTGCAAGAAAGGAGCGTCATAAATGGCTAAAAAGGTAATCATGCCCAAATTAGGTTTAACCATGGAAGAAGGAATTATCAATAAATGGTTAGTAAAAGAAGGAGATCGGGTAAATAAGGGAGATGTCCTCTTTGAAGTGGCTACTGACAAAGTTAATATGGAAGTAGAATCTCCCACTGAAGGGGTGGTTCTAAAAATTCTTTATCCTGAAGGGGCTACTGTTCCTATCACCGAAGCGGTAGCTTATATAGGGAAAGAAGGGGAGGAGATTCCCGAAGAAGAGGAAAAACCGGAAGAGAAAATAGAAGCGGTGAAGATGGAAGAAGAAAAAGTAGAAGAAAAACGAGAAGAAGCTCCTCTTCCTTCGGAGACTGAAAGAATTAGAGTCTCTCCTGTGGCTCGTCGCTTAGCCGAGGAGCACGGAATCGACCTTTCTCAAATACAGGGTAGCGGCCCGGGAGGAAGAATTGTAAGAGAAGATGTGGAGAAAGCTATAGAGGAAAAAGAAAAAGAGAGAAAATTGATAGTAGAAGAAGTAAAAGCTCCGAGAGAAAAAGAGCGTATACCTCTTTCTCGAATGAGAAAAATCATAGCCCAGCGCCTGACCGAGAGTTATCAAAGCACTCCTCACTTTTTCCTTCATCAGGAAATATGTGCTGACGAGCTGGTAAAGATGAGAGAAAAAATTCTTCCTCTGGTGGAAAAAGAGACTGGTTTGCGAGTTTCTTATACCGATATTCTGGTGAAAATGGTGGCTAAAGCGGTGGAGAAATTTCCTCTCTTCCGTGCTCATCTTGCAGGAGAAGAAATAGAGATAAGCCCGGAAGTAAATATCGGAGTGGCAGTAGCACTGGAAGAAGGGTTGATAGTTCCGGTGGTGAAGAATGCTAACGAGAAGGGGATATCCCAGATTACTCAAGAAATTAACGCTCTGGCGCAAAAGGCGAGATCTAACCAGTTAACTCCGGAGGAAGTTTCCGGAGGAGTGTTCACTGTTTCTAACTTGGGAATGTGGGGGGTGGATTCTTTCACCGCCATCATCAATCCCCCCGAAGCAGCTATTTTAGCCTGTGGGGCAATCCGTAAAAAACCTTTTTTCAACGGAAAAGAGATTGTTCCTGCTTACTTGTGGGAGTTGAGCCTCTCTTGTGACCATCGTTTGATTGATGGAGCGCTGGCTGCTCAGTTTCTGCAATTTTTAAAGAATCTTCTTGAGGAACCTTTTACTCTTATTATCTGAGGAGGGATGAAGATGGAATATTTTTTGGGAATAGATGTGGGAACTACAGGATGTAAAGTGGTTTTGGTGAACGAAAAAGGGGAGTTGATATCTAAAGCGGTGGCAGAATATCCCCTCTATACTCCTTACCCCAACTGGGCAGAACAAGACCCTGCTGACTGGTGGCAGGGAACTGTACAGGCGGTAAAGGAAGCTTTACAGATGGCAGAAATTGACCCTCTTCTGGTACAAGGAGTGGGACTTACCGGACAGATGCACGGTTCAGTGTTTCTGGATGAAAAAGGAGAAGTTTTACGCCCGGCAATTCTGTGGTGTGATCAGCGCACTGCCCGGGAATGTGAAGAAATTACTCAGATAGTGGGGGAAGAGAAGTTAATGAGTATCAATTGCAACCCTGTTCTTCCTGGCTTTACTGCTCCCAAGATTTTGTGGTTAAAAAACAATGAACCTCATCTATATGAAAAAGTAGCTAAAGTTCTTCTCCCCAAAGACTATATCCGCTTCCTTTTAACTGGAGATTTTGCTACTGATGTTTCTGATGCTTCGGGAACTTCTCTTTTCGATGTGCCTCGTCGTAAGTGGTCAGAAGAATTAATGTCCCTTCTGGAATTTCCTCCTTCCTGGTTTCCTCCTTCTTTTGAATCTCCAGAAGTTACCGGATACCTGAAAAAAGAAGTAGCGGAGATGTGGGGGATGGGAGACAAGGTTTTAGTGGTGGCAGGGGGAGGGGATAACGCTGCCGGGGCAATAGGCACGGGTATTGTGAAGCCGGGACTGGTTTCTGCGAGCCTGGGAACTTCGGGGGTGGTTTTTGCCTTCAGCGATGAGGTGAAAGTGGATAAAAAAGGAAGAGTGCACACTTTCTGCCACGCGGTTCCCGGTAAATGGCATGTTATGGGAGTGATGCTTTCTGCAGGCGGGTCGCTGCGCTGGTTTAGGGATAGACTGGGTATGGAAGAAAAAAATCTGGCATCTCTTTTAGAAAAAGATAGCTACGATATTTTAACTGCTGAGGCAGAAAAAGCTCTTCCTGGGGCGGAAGGCTTGATTTTTCTCCCCTATCTCACCGGAGAGCGCACTCCTCATGCTGACCCTTATGCTCGAGGGGTGTTCTTTGGACTTACTCTGAAACACCGCAAAAATGAGATGGTAAGAGCAGTGATGGAAGGAGTTACTTTTGGTATGCGTGACTCTTTTGAAATCATGAGGGAGATGAATATTCCCATTCAGGAAGTCAGAGCTATTGGGGGAGGAGCGCGCAGTGCTCTGTGGAGAAAAATCCAGGCTTCTATTTATGAAGTTCCTCTCTGGGGGGTAAAAATTGATGAAGGACCAGCTTTTGGCGCTGCTCTTCTGGGGGCGGTGGGAAGAGGAGTATTTTCTTCGGTGGAGGAGGCTTCAGAGAAAGCGGTAAAAGTGACCGAGCAGGTTCTTCCTTCTCCGGAATTGGTGGACTATTACAACAAGGCTTATCGTTTATATCGCGACCTTTATCCTGCTTTGCGAGATTTTTATCCCCGGTTGCAAGAGCTATAGAGGGAGGGATGATGAGTGGATAAAAAAGCGGTTTGCCTGGGAGAGCTCTTAATCGACTTTGTTTCTACAGTGAGCGGGGTTACCTTAAAAGATGCTCCTGGTTTTGAGAAAGCTCCCGGAGGTGCACCGGCCAACGTAGCGGTGGGCTTGGCTAAACTGGGAATCGATACTCATTTTATCGGAAAAGTGGGGAGGGACGCCTTCGGGGAATTTCTGAGGGAAGTGCTGGAGAAAAATGGAGTGAACACCCGTTTTCTCTTTTCTACCGAGAAAGCTAAAACTACTCTGGCATTTGTTTCTCTTACCCAGGAAGGAGAAAGGGACTTCGTTTTTTACCGGGACCCGGGGGCAGATATGCTATTGGACCAGCGAGAAATAGGAGAGGAGTGCTTTCAAGGTAAGGGAGTTTTTCATTTTGGCTCTATTACTATGACTCATGAACCGGCTTACAGTGCGACTATGCGAGCTATTTCCTTGGCTAAAAAATATGGTTATCTTTTATCTTTTGATCCTAATCTTCGTCCCGCTCTGTGGAGAGATTTAGAAGAAGCTCGTTTCCGGATGCGCCAGGCTTTAAAATCGGTAGATATTTTGAAAGTCAACGAAGAAGAAGCGCGATTTTTAGCCGGAACTTCAGATTTGGAGCAAGCGCTAAAATTTCTTTCCCAGAACTTCTCCTTAGCTCTCATTGCTCTTACTCTGGGGAAAAGAGGCTGCTTAATTGTGCACGGGGATAATAGGTTAGAAATGGAAGGATTTTCTGTTGCTACTGTGGACACCACCGGCGCCGGTGATGGTTTTGTGGCTGGCCTTTTGAGTTCCCTTTATATGTTCTGGGAAGATTTGAGGGAGAGAAAAGAGATTCCCGAAAGCGCTATTGCTCATGCTGCTCGTCGAGCTAATGCTGTGGGAGCGCTGACCACTACCAAAAAGGGAGCAATTCCCGCTCTACCTACCAGTGAGGAGGTGGAAATCTTCTTAAAGGAGCATCCTCTATGATTTTTGTTCTTTGTGCCAATCCCGCTTTAGACCGCTTACTTATTATGGAAGAGCTGAGCTTGAACGAGGTAAATCGAGCTTCTCAAGTAACAGAGACTGTAGGAGGAAAAGGAATTAATGTAGCCCGAGCGATAAAGCAAAAAGGAGGGAATCCTCGTCTTCTCATTTTTGAAGGGGGAAGTACCGGGGAAAAGATTAAAAAAGGTTTAGAAAAAGAAAATTTTTTATTTACCAGCTGGCCTTCAGATGAAACTAGAATCACCACTATTATTCACGAAGAAAAGACCAAAAGACACACAGTAATTAATGAACCCGGACCTCTGGTTTCTATTTCTACCACTTTAGCCTGTCTTCACTTTTTAGAAAATAATCTCCGAAAGGGAGATTATCTGGTACTGTCTGGGTCTCTACCCCGGGGAGTAAGATTAGATTTTTATGCCCTTTTGATTCAAATTTCTAAAAGAAAAGGAGCCTTTTCGGTTCTGGATACCTCAGGAGAGCCTTTGCGTCGAGCGCTACCTGCTGCTCCTTTTATGATAAAGCCCAATGTGAGGGAAGCACAAGAAGCTCTGGGTTTTTCTATTTCTTCCTGGGAAGATAAAATAAAGGCAGTGAAAATTTTCCAGAATCAAGGGGTAGAATTGGTGATTCTCTCAGACGGGAAAAGGGGGGTAGTAGCTACCTACCGGGGAGAAATATGGAAAGTAGGGATGAAGAAGGAAGTAGAAGGAGGAGGTTATTCTATTGGTTCAGGTGATACTTTAGTAGGAGTTGTGGTAGAATATTTGGAGAAAGGAAAAAGTATAGAAGAATCTCTTGCTGCGGGGGTGAGTTGTGGTTTAGCTAATACTTTTTATCCTGGAGGGGGGATTTTCGATGAGGAAAAAGCTGAAGAGTTGGAAAAAGATATTTTGATAGAACGAATAAAGGATTAGGAGGCGGCAGGCGATGAATATAGTGGTGCAAGGAAGGAACATGGAAATTAGTGAAGTAATGAGAAATTATGTTACTAAAAAACTCTCTAAGTTGGAACGCTTCTTTGACCGCCTTATGGATGCTACGGTCAATTTTACCCTGGAGCGAGGAAGGGTTAAGGTAGAATCTACTCTCACCGCAAGCGGTGTAGTAATTCGGGCAGAAGCAGTAGGTCCAGATTGGCGCTCGGCTCTGGATGAGGTTATGGATAAATTAGAGCGACAGGTAAAGAAATATAAAGAGCGTCTGGGAAGAAGAGGAGTGTTGAAAAAAGAGACTATGGCCGAGTTTGGAGAGGTAGAAAAAGAGGAAGCTCTGCCTTTAGTTGATAAGATAGCCAGAGTTAAGGAGTTTGTTCTTCGTCCTATGAGTATAGAAGACGCTATTTTACAAATGGAGCTTTTAGGGCATACCTTTTTTATTTTTAAAGACCTGGATAAAGATAAAGTCCAGGTAATTTATAAAAGAGATGACGGTAGCTATGGTTTAATCGATCCCATTTATTGAGATAAAGGGGTGTGATTAAGGTAGGGGATTGGAAAACAATAGAAGAGGCTATAAGAAGTATCGAGGGAGTTATAAATGTAAAAGTGGTGGGAGACGAGGAGATTAAAGAGATTCATGTTCTCTCAAAACCTTCTAAATCTCCCAAACTTTTAGCCCGGGATATAGAGACCTTGCTCCAGGCTCGCTTTAGCCTGGATATTGACCATAAGAAAATTAGTATTGTTGCTTTTGATTTAGAAGAAGAAAAAAAAGAGAGCTGGTTGCGTCCTGTGCTTTGGGGATTGAGCTGGAAGAAAAATCCTCAGACTTTCCAGGTGGAAGTGGAGATAAAAATAGCTGATAAGCTCTACCAGGGGATAGCTACAGGAAGCGCTTCTAATCCTCGTAATTACTATTCTTTAGTTGCTCAAGCTACCCTGGAATGCCTGAATCAAGGAATGGGCAATATTATGTTTGTTCCCCGGGGGGTTTTGGTTCAGCATTTGGGAGACCTGGAGGTAGCTTTAGCTTTTGTGGATTGTGATATTCCCCGGAGAGAAGAAATCCTGGTGGGAGCAACTATAGTAAAAGAAGATGTTTATCAGGCAGTAGCACGAGCCACTTTAGATGCGGTGAATAGAAAGTTGATTTTCTATGTAGATTGGGAAGGAGAAGAGGGCGGGTTACCCTTGAATAATAAATAGCGGAGCGGAATATTCCGTCTCTAATTAGCGGAAGGAGGCGAGACCAGAGAAGAGGAGGGTTTTCTCCATGGCAAAACTGGTTAACATCCTTCTGGGTTTACTGGCTATTGTTTTAGCTAGTGGGGCTTTTCTTAGCTGGCGGCCTTGAAAATTAAGTAGGGGGGGGACCCGCCCAAAAGAAGTGGAAAAGGAAAGAAACTGGAAGCTTTCTTTATATCTTTCTATTGTAATTGGGGCAGGGGTGCTGCTCGAGATAGTATCTCTTTTCCATTTGGATTTTTCTCTTTCTCAGTTGGTTCCTTTTTTCATTTTTTCTCTTCTGGCTTTTCTTCTGGAGCTGATGCCCGTTTACCTACAGGGAGGAGTAGCGCTTTCCATTAGCTTCACTTTGGTTTATGCTGCTTTACTCTTGTTTTCTCCCTATTTCGCGGCTAGTGTGGCTTTTTTATCTGCGTTTTTTGCGACCATCAAATCCCCCTATTATGCTTCTCTTTTCAACGCTTCTCAGTATGCTCTTTCTGCTTTTTTATCCGGTCAAGTGTTTCAAATGCTGGGAGGATATGAGTTTTCCTGGCAGAGCTTACCTTTTTATGGGGTAGCGGCAGTATCCATCCTTGCTTTTTTTGTTTCCAACACTTTTTTGGTGGGAGGAGTGATTTCCCTAAGCCAGGGGACACCTCTCCGTCTCTTTTGGAGGGAGAAGAATATACGAGAAATTCTTTTCCAGTACTTTGCTCTTTTTCCTTTTTCTTTACTTTTGTATCTGGTGTATACTTATATAGGTTACTGGGGGATAATTCTTTTTTTCTTCCCCCTTATGGTAGCTCGTTATTCTTTTAAACTTTTTGCCGATACCAAAAAAAACCATCTGCAGCTCCTGCAGGCCTTAATTGCGGCACTGGATGCCAGAGACTCCTATACCGCCGGTCATTCTTCGCGAGTGGCTGAGCTTTCTCTCCAGATTGCCGAGCATCTTCATCTCCCTCCCCAAAAAAGAGAGGCTTTGGAATACGCCGCTGTTTTGCACGATGTGGGTAAGCTTGGTATTCAGGATTCTATTTTGACTAAACAAGGAGAATTATCTGAAGATGAACATTCATTGGTGTGTGAACATCCCGAGATTGGTTATAAGATTTTAGGAGAAGTAGATTTCCTGCAAGAAGCAGCACAGATTGTATTAGCTCACCATGAGCGAATGGATGGCTCTGGTTACCCTGAAGGGAAAAAGGGGGAGGAGATACCTATAGAGGCTCGCATTGTGGGAGCAGCTGATGTTTTTGATGCTCTTACCTCAGATCGCCCTTACCGTCGGGCTTATTCGGCGGAGGAAGCTCTCGAAATTATGGAAAACGAGGAAAAAGGGAGCTTTGATCCGGAAGTTCTCCAGATTTTAAGAAAAATAGTGGAGGAAAAAAGAGAAAAGAATGTTAGTTGATTTTATTGTGGTGGGATTGATATGGTGATTTTTGAGAGGGGGAAAGTTGCGTAATCTTTCCCAGGTTGATTTCCCTTTTCTCTGGGTTATCATCCTGGGTTTTGGCATAGAATTCCTGGCTCTGGCGGGACTGCAACCTTTTGTAGTTTTTAATCTGGCAGGGAGAGGACTCGTCCTTTTAGGAGCTTTATTGAACATTCGTCTTTACGGCATGAAGTCAATGTCTCTGGGAGCTTCTCTAAATTTTCTGGTTATAGCTCTTAATGGGGGAAAAATGCCAGTGTCTTTAGAAGTGACTTCCTGGCTGGGTCTTCAAAAATATGTAGAGCTTTTAGAGAATAATTATTATCCTGACTATACCATTATTTCTTCTTCCACTCTTTTACCTTTTTTGGGAGATGTGTTACCTTATTTTTCTTTTCTTTTTCGCCGTTTTTTTGTGGCCAGCCTGGGAGATTATTTTTTGGGGATAGGAGTAATGCTTTTTCTGGTCTACCATCTGAGAAAGGAGGAGGTAAAAGCATGAAAAAAGTAAAAAAAGCGGTCATTCCTGTCGCGGGTTTGGGGACTCGCCTTTTGCCTGCCACTAAAACTCAACCTAAAGAAATGTTACCCATTGTGGATAAACCAGCCGTTCAATATGTGGTAGAAGAAGCTATAACTTCAGGCATAGAAAGCATTTTATTTGTTACCGGAAGGGGGAAGAGAGCTATTGAGGATTACTTCGATTATTCGGTAGAGCTGGAGCAGGAATTGGAGAATCGGGGGAAAGAGGAGTTATTGGATGAAATAAAGAAGGTGGGAAACCTAGTTCCTGTTTATTATGTACGGCAGAAATCCCCTCGAGGTTTGGGGGATGCGGTTTATCAAGCTCGAGAATTTGTGGGAGAAGAACCTTTTGCTCTTATTTTAGCTGATGATATTTTTGTTACCCCTTCTCCTCTTCTGGGAGAAATTATGGAACTTTATCGTCAAAAACCGGCTATCTACCTGACAGTTACTCCGGTCCCGCCCCAGGATGTTTCTTCCTGGGGGGTGATAAAAGGAGAAAAAGTGGGGGAAGCTCTTTATCGGGTGGAGGATTTAGTAGAAAAACCAGAAAAAGACAAGGCTCCCTCCTCTTTAGCTATTGTGGGGCGCTATGTTTTAACCCCTTCTATTTTTGAGGCTATCGAATGTACTCCGCCAGGAAGAGGAGGAGAAATTCAGCTCACCGATGCTATAAGAGCTCTTCTGGGAAGAGAGGAGGTTTATGCTCTGGAACTCCGGGGTAAGCATTTTGGCGTGGGAGACAAGGTTGGTTATCTTAAAGCTAACATTGCTTTTGCTCTGGAGCGAGAAGATATAGGAGAGGAAATTAAAACTTTTTTGCGAGAAATTTTGCAGGAAGAAGGCAGATAAGGAGGTAGCGGTTTGCAACTTACTTTTTTAGGAGCGACTCGAGAGGTTACTGGTTCTTGTTATCTTTTGAAAACCAGGGATAAAAATTTTCTTGTGGATTGCGGTCTGATACAAGGGAAAGGGGAGGAGAGAAATTATCAGCCTTTCTCTTTTTCTCCCGGAGATATTGATTTTATCCTTCTTACTCACGCCCATCTGGATCACTCTGGTAGAATACCTTTACTTTGTCGTCATGGGTTTCGAGGGAAAATTTATGCTACCCCTCCCACCATTGAGCTCACCCATCTTTTGTGGCTGGATACGGCAAAGATTATGAGGGAAGAAGCAGAAAGAATAAACCGAAAAAATGTTCGGCAAGGCAAGCCCCCCATTCAACCTCTTTTTGGAGAGGAAGAAGTAGAGGAGGCTATGAACCTTTTTGAGCCGGTGAGCTATGATGAATTAGTCAGTGAAGGAGAGGTGGAATTTGTTTTTCGCGATTCTGCCCATATTTTAGGGGGAGCGGCGCTTGAGATATGGGGAGAGGGAAGTAAAGTAGTTTTTTCCGGAGACTTAGGGCAATTCTATAGTGTGATGGAAGGTTCTCCTCCGGTCATAGAAAGAGCGGATTTTGTAGTGATAGAATCTACCTATGGTAACCGTCGTCATCGAAGCTTAGAAGATACTCGCCGGGAGTTTTCCGAGGCTATAGAGGGAGCTTTATCTAAAGGAGGAAAAGTTTTAATTCCTTCTTTTGTGGTGGATCGGGCCCAGCGGATAATTTATGAGCTTTTTCTTTTACAAGAAAGATTAGATGGAAAATACCCGGTGTTTTTTGATAGCCCTATGGGGGTCAAAGTCACTGATATTTATCGACAATACCGGAACCTTCTTGCCGGAGAGATTCAGAAGCTTAACTTAGAGAAGATAGATCCTTTTTCTCTACCGGGCTTGCATTATGTTACCACTCCTGCAGAATCAAAAGCTATCAACAACATAAATCAAGCTATAGTAATTGCCGGAAGTGGAATGTGCACAGGAGGAAGAATTATCCATCACTTAAAACATAATCTCTATAAGGAAAATACCGCTCTTATCTTTGTGGGATTTCAGGCTCAAGGGACTTTGGGGAGAGCTCTCGTAGAAGGAGCCAAAAGAGTTCGGATTATGGGAGAAGAGATAGTAGTCCGAGCTAAAATATATACTATTAACGGTTTTTCTGTGCATGCTGATCAGGAAGACCTGTTCAGGTGGGTGGAATATTTCCAGGGGAACCCCACTTTTCTGGTAACTCACGGCGAGGAAGCCATTGCTGAGTCTTTTGCTCAGTTTTTAGGAGAGCGAGGAAAAGAGGCGCTGGTTCCGCATCTCGGGGATACCATGGATTTGGCGAAAAAGAAAGTATTCAGCGCTCCTTCTCTTCCTCCGGAGGAAAATATTCTGGAACAACTGGAAAGCAAAGTCTCTTCTCTTGAGAGTATCTATCCTGCTTTAGGAGAAGAAGAAAAAATTCTTTTGCGCTCTGCTTTGATACTTTTAGAAGAAGTGGAGAGGAGAAAAGAAGAGAGCTTGATTTAGCCGATGAACTCCCGAAGAATAGAGTTAGAAGGGATAAAAGAGGGGTTGAGGGGCATAAAGTGGTTGAGGAAAGCATAGAGGCGATAAGCTTCTAAATAGTGAGGGCTTTCGGGAGTAATAGCTCGCAGGAGAGGTTCAGCATATTGTCTTAAAATACTCAGCTCATATATTAAAGAAGAATTGAACATAATATCAGCACTTTCCTGGTAGGGGAAAATATATTTTTCCTCTCCTTCTCTTACCCGGGGCCAGTCGGCAAATACTCCTTCTCCTCTGCTTCCCCTGAATTGGCTATCTCTCACCAGACGCCGAATCAATCGAGAATCGGTGGTAGAAATGCGATTGTGGTCATCGACGTTTATTTGAGTTATAGCGCTTACATAAATTTTGAATTTTTCTCCTCCGGGGATATTTTCTCCTAATTGGGGATTGAGAGCGTGTAATCCTTCTACTATTATGATACCATCGGGAGAGAGCTGAGTTTTTGTCCCTCGGGGTTCTCGAGTGCCGGTGATAAAGTTATAACGAGGGATTTCCACTTCTTCTCCCCGGATTAGTGCTTTTATTTGTTCTTCGAATAATATTAAGTCTAAAGCTTCTGGCTTCTCGTAATCTTCCTCATTTATTTCTCCTCGGGAACGGAAGTAATCGTCTAAGGATATGGTTATCGGATGCCACCCGTTAACCCGGAGCTGGATATAGAGACGACGGGCAAAAGTGGTTTTCCCCGAAGAAGAAGGTCCGGCGATTAATACTAAATGTACTGTGCCTTTTTTCTGGGTGATTAAGTCGGCAATCTGGGCTATTTTTTTCTCATGAAGCGCCTCAGCAATGGATATGATCTCTCTTCCTTCTCCCCGGGCAATGGCTTCGTTTAGCTCTCCTACGTTTTCGATGGCTAAAATCTCTGCCCAGCGGACTGCTTCTTGAAAAGTGGCGAAAAGTTTGGGACGAAAAGTATAAGTGGGAAGACGCTGCAGGTCTTCTCCGGTGGGAAACTGAATTATGAATTGAGGAGGAACCAGGACAAAGCCAAAGTTTTTTAGATACCCGGTAGAAGGAACAAGAGGTCCATAATAATGGTCATAAAAGTCTTGCAGCCGATAAACGGTTACTGCTGGAGTTCTCCAGTAGCGGAAAAGCTTTACCAGGTCTTTCCTTCCTCGCTTTTGATAAATAGCAGTAGCTTCCTCCCAGTCTATTACTTCTCGGATAAAGGGGAGGTCTTCTTTTATGGTGTTTCTCATCTCCTCCTCGATTTGCTCTAATTGCTCAGGAGAGATGTTTACCCCTTCTATTTCACAAATTAGCCCCTCTCCCAGGGAATAAAGAACCTTTAGCCGGCGACCGGGGAAAGTTTTTTCTACCGCATAGCTCAGGACAAAAAGGAGACTCCGCAGATAAGTTCTTCTGCCTTCGGGATGAGAGAAGTCAAAAAACTTTACTTTGCTGTCTCTTTCTACTCTGGTGTTGAGGTCTACTATCTCTCCTTCTAATTGAGCGGCCATAATTCTTTCCCAGGAGGGAAATATTTCTTTCGCTACCTCTTGGAGGGTTTTTCCTTGTGGGACAGGTATTTTTTCTTTTTCCCAGTAAAGATAACAAGTTTTTTTCGGCATTTACCTCTTCCCCTTTTCCCTATTTTAGCAGAAAATAGAGAAGAGGTGAAGAGTAATGAATTATTATGCTTATCATTTGGCTTTAAGGGAAGAAGAAGTAAAAGGGATAAAACTGGCTCTCCTCCCGGGGGCTCCGGAGCGATGCTGTAAGATTGCTTCTGCTTTTGGTGATTTTGAAGAGTTAGCTTCTCATCGGGAATTTAAAACGGTAAAGGCAGAAAGCGAGGAAGGTAAAATTTTGGTAGTTTCTACTGGCATTGGGGGGCCTTCTTTGAGTATAGCGGTAGAAGAGCTGGCTCAATTGGGAGTAAGACTTTTTTTGCGAGTGGGAACCTGTGGAGCCATTCAAGAAGGAATTGCAGTAGGGGATTTGGTGATCAGCGAAGGAGCGGTGAGGATGGATGGTGCTTCTCCTCACTATGCTCCCCTTTCTTATCCTGCCTGTGCTCACTGGGAGATGGTGGGAGCTCTTAAAAAAGCTTGTGAACTTTTGAGGTGTCGCTATCACTTAGGGATTACCTGTTCTTCGGCTACTTTTTATCCCGGGCAGGAAAGATATGATACTTTTAATGGTTACATCATTTCTTCTCTTCGGGGTAGCAGGGAAGAATGGAAGAAGTTGGGGGTTTTGAATTATGAAATGGAGATAGCCACTCTTTTCACCGTGGCTCGAGTTCTGGGGCTTCGCTCCGGAGCGATATGCGGAGTGCTGGTCAATAGGAATGAAAAAGAAGAAGTAGAAGAGGAAAAAATAGAGGAGATAGAAGACCGACTTTCTCAGGTGGCAGCTGAAGCTGCCCGGCTGATTCTCTCCGGGGAGGAATAAACTTGTTTCTTGATTACTGGCTTTTGGAAATAGAAAAAATAGGGGAAGGGTGGTTGATTTTTCTTCTCTTTGGAGGAGGGATTGTCTCTGGTTTTTATTTTTTTCGCTTGAGAAAAGTTCTTTTCCCTCTTTTAACCTTTTTAGTGGTGATGGGAGGAGGGGGAATCACCAGAGGGATAGAAAAAAGTAACTTAGAAACTTTCTCTTTTTCAGGTGATAAGGCGAGTTTTTTCATTTTTCTCTTTCTGGCTCTTTTTTTAGCCGGAGTTGTAGCGAGCAAAAAAGGAGAACGCTGGGGGAGATTCTTTTCTGGTTTCTGGTTGAGCGCCAACCTCTATTATCTTTTAATAGAGATCTCTTCTTCGGTAGAGCTGTTGCGCTTTTTGGGTCATCTTTCTTTTACGGTGGTGCTTTTTTCTTCCCTACTTTTTGCGCTTCTTTCCCTGAACAAAAAAGTTCTAAATTTCTTAAGCTCTTTTCTGGGGAGCTCTCTTCTGGTTCTTGCTTACCTTCAGGTGTTGTATAGATGGGGAGGAAATGATACCTTTTGGGATAGCAGTCCCTGGGTGTTATTTTTGTTTTTAGTTATGGCTCTATGGATGATGGCAGTTAAGGAGAGTGATTGAGTGGAAAAGTACGAAGATAAAGTGGTATGGTCTATGGTGGAAGATACCACAGTGGTGGCTTATGTTGCCTCAACCACTTCTTTAGTAGAAGAAGCAAGGTTTTTACATAATACCAGTCCTGTGGCTACTGCTGCCCTGGGAAGAGCACTAACCCTTGCCGGGATAATGGGTGCTGCTCTCAAAGAAGGTCAAAAGGTAACTTTGCATATTCGTTGCCTGGGGCCTTTAGAAAGCATATTGGCGCAGGCTAACTCGCAAGGAGAGGTGAGAGGATATGTTTCTCAACCTTCGGTTTTTGTTCCTTCCCGAGAAGATAAAAAACTTAATGTAGAAGAAGCAGTGGGGAAAGGCTCTCAGCTTTCGGTGGTGAAAGATCTGGGATTAGGGGAGCCTTATGCTGGTTATATAAAGATGCCTCGAGGAGGCATTGCTTATGATTTGGCTTATTACTTTGCCCTTTCTGAGCAGCTTCCTTCGGCCTGCAGTGCCGGTGTTTATGTGGGAGAAAAAGGAGAGGTGTTATCATCAGGTGGGTTTATCATTCACACTCCTCTGGGCACTCCACAACATGTAATACAGAAAATCGAGGATAATATTTCTCTCCTTCCTCCTGTGAGCTCTCTTATTCTGGAGGGAAAAAGCCCGGAGGAAATAACTCGAGACCTCTTAGCTTCCCTTTCTTATCGGGTGGTGGGAGAAAAGAAACTGTGTTATCATTGCCATTGTTCTCGAGAGAGAGCCCGTCGGACTTTGATACTACTTGGAAGAGAAGAATTAGAGGAGTTGTTAGCCCGAGAAGGAAGAGCAGAAGTTAGCTGTTTTTTCTGTAATCGGGTTTATCTTTTTGGAGATAAAGAGCTCAGAGAGCTGATAGAAAAAGTAAGGAAATAGGAGGTTTGATTCTTGAAAGGAATTTTGCGCATTGATTATGAAGAAGAATTGAATGAAGAGCAGAAAAAAGTGGTCTTTGCCGATGAAGGTCCGATTTTAGTGATTGCTGGAGCAGGTAGTGGAAAAACCCGGACCATCACCTATCGAGTGGCAAGGCTGATAGAGGAAGGGGTAGATCCTTCTTCCCTTCTTTTGGCTACTTTTACCAATAAAGCAGCCCGAGAGATGTTACATCGGGTGGAATGTCTTTTAGGGATAAGCCTGGAGGGTATGTGGGGAGGGACTTTCCACCATATTGGTAACCTCATTCTCCGCCGGGAAGCAAAAAAGATAGGCTATGATAACAACTATACTATTCTGGATCGGGAAGACCAGAAAGACCTTCTGGAATCTACCATAGAGGAGATGGGGATAGACCGCCGTTCTCGCCGTTTTCCCAAAGGGGATGTGATTGCCAACATCATCTCTATGAGTCGCAACACTTTTATCTCTGTGGAGGATATTTTAGAAAAGTTTTACCCTCAGTTTTTGAGCTGGGCGAGTCAGTTAAGTTCCCTTTTTGCTCTTTACCAGGATAGGAAACGCCAGCTCTCTCTTATGGACTATGATGATTTGCTTTACTATACCTGGTCTCTTTTACAAGAAGATGAAAATACTCGCCGCAAATATGGAAGTGCTTTTCACCATATTTTAGTAGATGAGTATCAGGATACTAACCTTCTGCAGGCTGAGATTATGGACCTTTTAGCTCAGGAACACCGCAATCTTTTAGTAGTGGGCGACGATGCTCAGAGTATTTATTCGTTTCGGGGAGCTAATTTTGTCAATATCATGCGTTTCCCTGAGAGATACCCGGATTGTCAGATATTTAAACTGGAGACCAACTATCGAAGTAGAGCTCCTATTCTGGAGCTGGCCAATCAGATAATTTCTTTTAATCGTCGTCAATTTCCTAAAGTTTTACATCCGATGAAAAAAGGAGGAGAAAAGCCTGTAGTGGTGCCCTTGCGTGATGTTATGGAGCAGGCCGAATTTGTAGCTTCCCAGATTTTAGAATTACATGATGAGGGTCATGACCTCCAGGAGATTGCCGTTTTATACCGGGCTCATTATCACAGCATGGAAATTCAAATGGAGCTTACTCGCCGGGGCATCCCTTTTGAAATTCGCTCCGGACTGCGTTTTTTTGAACAAGCTCATATAAAAGATGTGGTGGCTTATCTTAAGGTAGTGGCTAATCCCCGGGATGAGATGGCCTGGAAGAGAGTGCTCAAGCTTTATCCCGGGATTGGTCGAGCATTAGCAGAAAAAGTATGGGGAGCTCTTTCTTCCTCTCCCGATCCTCTTACTACTCTGGAGAGAGAGGAAGTTTTTTCTCTTCTTCCGGTAAACGCCCGGGTTAGCCTCGCTTCTCTTAGAGATTTACTATTTCATCTGGAGGACCTCGATTCCTCTCCTTCTACTCTAATTCAGGAGGTGCTCGCAGGGGGATACCGGGACTATTTAGTTGCTCATTATCCTAATTACGAGGAGAGAGAGGAAGACCTGGAAGAGCTGGCTAACTTTGCTTTGCGGTATAAATCTTTAGAAACTTTTTTAAGTGAGTTAGCTCTTTTAGGAGAAATAGAAGCAGAGAACGTGGTAAGGGGAGGAATAGAGGATGAAAAAATAGTTCTTTCCACCATTCATCAGGCTAAAGGTCTGGAGTGGGATTGTGTGTTTGTAGTCTGGTTATGTGAGGGGGGTTTTCCTTCTCCTCGTAGTCTGGGAAGAGAGGAGAATATCGAAGAAGAAAGAAGACTTTTCTATGTGGCCTGTACCAGAGCTCGAGAACATTTATTTTTGTGTTATCCTATTTTAGGAGAAAGAGGGCGTTCTCGCTCTATGGTCAGGAAACCTTCTCGATTCCTGCAGGAGTTAGACCCCCGTTCCTACACTAAATGGCGAGGAGGAAGAAAGGGATAGTGCTCTCCCGGCGAGATTATCTTTTTAACTTTGTAGTAGACACTCTGGATTACTCTTTTTTTAGCCTGGGGATGTCTTTTGGCTCTACAGTTACCCTGCTTCCCCTTCTGGCTCAACGCTTAGGGGCCAGCAATTTGGAAATCGGGCTCATTCCTGCTATTGCTTATCTGGGATGGTCATTTCCTGCTATCTGGGGGGCAAGGGTTTCTGGTAAATTAGAGAAAAAACTCCCCTTTATCCTTCGATTCACTCTTTTTGAGCGCCTTCCTTTCCTGGGGATGGCGCTTCTGGCTTTTTATCTCGTTCCTCATAATCCTTCTCTTTCGCTTTATATCTTGTTCATTTTGTTAGGAATTAATTCTTTTGCTATGGGGTTTCTCGGTCCTATCTGGACGGAGATGATTGGAAAAGTCATCCATCACAGTCGCTGGGGACTCTATTTTGCCTGTGGTAACGGCCTGGGGGCTCTCATGGGAATGTGGGGTTCTACTCTGGCAGAACGATTTATCAGCACTTATCCTTTTCCTCGCAACTTTGGTCATTGTTTCCTGTTAGCTTCTGTATCGATGGTGGTTTCTTATTTTTTTCTAGCTCTTACCCGGGAAGAGAAAGAGGAGGTAACTTCTTCCTCTGGAGAAAAATTTCTCTCTTCTTTTTTCCAGGTAATAAGAGAAGATGCCAACTTTTTGAGTTTTTTGCTGGCTCGTATATTTTTAGCTTTAGGGGTAGTAGGAGGGGCTTTTTATACCGTTTATGCTTTGCAAAAATTCATAATCCCTGATGCTTTAGTGGCTCGCTATAATGCTGTTTTGCTTGTCTCTCAGGCTTTGAGTAACTTTATCTGGGGTCCCTTAGGAGACAAAAAAGGGCATAAATTAGTGGTGCTTTTAGGAGCTACATCTATAGTTTTGAGCAATTTGCTGGCTCTTTTTTCTCCTGATTTTCGATGGTTTTTCTTAGCTTTTACCCTTTTGGGATTTAATTATAGTGCTATATCGGTGGGAGGAACAGCCATTGTTCTTGACTTTGCTCCCCGAGAAAAGCGAGGGTTGTATGTGGGGTGGAGTAGCTTTTTAAGTAATTTCCCGGCTTTTTTCTCTCCCATTTTAGGGGGGAAAATTGCTGACCGATTTGGTTACCACTGGGTTTTCTGGTTAGCGCTGAGTCTGAATTTGGTGGGGTTGCTGTGGATTTTATGGGGTGTGAGGGAGCCTCGAGCTTTTACTAATTTTGAGGAGGGATAAATGGCCAGGTCTTTAATGGTGCAGGGAACAGGATCAGGAGTGGGTAAAACTGTGATAGTGGCAGGGTTGGTACGAGTTTTTGCCCGGCGGGGAATAAAGGTAGCTCCTTTTAAAGCTCAGAACATGTCTTGTAGTTCTGGAATTACTGAAAAAGGAGAAGAAATGTCCATAGCTCAAATTCTTCAAGCTCGAGCTGCTTTTCAAAAACCTGATAGTCGGATGAATCCTGTTCTTTTGAAACCTCAAGGGGAGAGAAAAAGCGAGATAATAGTCCGAGGAAAAGCCTGGAGCATAAAGGAAGCTTCTGCTTATTATAGGGACAATGAATTTTTGTGGGAAGTGGTCAGGGAAAGCCTTGATTCTCTGATGCAAGAATATGACCTCCTTATTTTAGAGGGAGCAGGAAGCCCAGCAGAGATAAATCTGCGGGGAAAAGACATAACTAACATGAGAGTGGCTCTTTATCTTCAATCTCCAGTTATTGTGGTGGGGGACATAGAAAAAGGAGGAGTTTTTGCCTCTTTATACGGAACCTGGGCTCTGGCGAGTGAAGAGGAAAAAAAGCTGATGCGGGCTTTTATTATCAATAAATTTCGGGGAGATGAAGAAATTTTAAAGCCCGGTTTACAGGAAATGGAAGAGCTCACCGGGGTTCCGGTGGTGGGGGTTTTACCCTATGTTTCTCTATCTTTAGTGGAAGAAGATAGCCTCTTGGGGGAATCGAGTAGTAAAGACCGCTTTTCCTGCCTGAGGGGAGATTTTTCCTGGGAAGAAATAGACCAGGAACTGGATTGGTGGAGTAAAACCTTAGAGGAATATTTAGACATTAAAAAAATAGAGGAAATAATTGGTTTATGACGATGAGGCATGCTGGAGAGTTTCCCTCCCTCAGCAGTTTTTGCTTTTTGTTTTTTTTTTGGGGTTATAAGGGGTTTACCCCCTATTGTCGGCTTCATAAGGGGGAATTCTTTCCCCCTTATACTGGTGGAGTGTTTCCCACCAGTAGTCTTTGCTTTTTAGGTTTTTGTTTTCTTGGTCTTACGCCGTAGGCTGCTCTGTTTTAGTCTCTTGGGGGTTATGAGGAGTGTTTTGCCTCCTCATAGTTTGGTTTCACCCTCTCCTTGGAAGGGTTTCCCTTTCTGTCATGCCTGAAATTTAGCGAGGAATCCACGTTTTTGCTTCTTCTTTTTGGAACCATAAAAGTGCTCCCTCCCATTATTTAGATTCCTCGTAGAACCATTCAGGAATGACGCCTCTTTTTTTGTCATTCCCGAAATCTTTAATCGGGAATCCACGTTTTTGCTTTTTCTTTGGTTTTAAATACTTATGGACTCCTGATAGAAGCATTCAGGAGCAGGCTAAAAACAGCTTAAAAATTGCCGGGGTGACGAAAAAGGGGAAATAGAACCATTCAGGGGTGACGGGCAAGGGCGGTCATTGCGAGCCTCGTATTCTCGTATGGCGTGGCAATCCCGAGTTTTTTACTCTATCTAATTTGCTTTTTAGTTTTTTTCGGGGGTTATAAGGGGCAGCGCCCTCTCATAGTCGATTTTAGCGTTCGATGGAAATAAACTTGTAAAACTTCCTCTTTCCCTTTATAATTATTCTCAAGAGGAGAGGTGGCTGAGCTGGCCGAAGGCGCCCGCCTGGAGAGCGGGTAGACAGGCGTTGAACCTGTCTCGTGGGTTCAAATCCCACCCTCTCCGCCAAGATTTGCCTCTAATCGTGCTAAGCGGGGAGATAGCGGTGCCCTGTACCTGCAATCCGCTACAGCAGGGCTGAATTCCGACAGGAGGTTTTTTCTTTTCAGTTCCGGGTGGAGGAACGGAACGGTGAAGGTTGGGTCTTGCGCGACGAATCTTTACTAACCCCGTCAGGCCCGGGAGGGAGCAGCGGTACGTGAAGCTCTTCGGGTGCCGCAAGGGTGCCTAACCGGAGTTTGCTGCCTCTGCTACGGCTGGGAAGAAATTATCGAATGTCGGTGCACGATTAGAGGCAGTTTATTGAAAACTAAGAAGGTAGAACATTGGCTTACCTGTCACTCTATAGGAAATGGAGACCGTCTCGTTTTGAAGAAGTAGTAGGACAAGAGGTATCGGTACGTATTTTAACCCATTCCTTAGATAAAAAACGACTTCATCATGCCTATCTTTTTTGTGGACCGCGAGGGGTAGGAAAAACCACTACTGCTCGCCTTCTGGCTATGGCAGTTAACTGCGAGAAAGGAATAACTCCTCAGCCTTGTGGGGAATGCGAAAGTTGTCGGACTATCCAGGAGGGAAATTCTCTGGATGTGGTAGAAATTGATGCTGCTTCTCACCGGGGTATAGATGAGATACGAGAGCTCCGGGAAAGAGTTAAATATGTTCCCTTGCAGTCTCGCTTCAAAGTTTACATCATCGATGAAGTGCACATGCTCACGACTGAAGCTTTTAATGCTTTGCTCAAAACCCTGGAAGAGCCACCAGAACACGTTATATTTGTGCTGGCTACCACTGAGCCTCGCCGCCTTCCCGATACCATCATTTCTCGCTGTGTAAAAATCATTTTTAACCCCCTACCGGAAGAAGCTGTGGTGAAAAAGTTAGAAGAGATAGCCAGAGAAGAAGGAGCTGCAATTGAAGAGGAAGTCTTCTATCTCATAGCTCGTAAAGCAGGAGGTTCTATGCGTGATGCCGAAGGGATGCTGGAACAAATTTTAGCCTGGGGAGAAGAAGAGCCTGTAGATTTAGCTACTGCTTCCTTGATTTTAAGAGAAATAGATAGCGAGGACTTTACTCGGCTTCTTGAGCTCATAATCAAGGGTGATAAAGGAGGAGCGCTTCTCCTTCTTAATCAATGGATTCAAAGAGGCTTAAGCCCGGAAGACATCAGCCACAGCCTGGAAAGCTATCTTCGGGAGTTGCTACTATTTCGTCTTACTCGAAAGCAGGATAAAAAAAGAGAAAAGATAAGAAAGGAGTGGCAATCTCTAACTAAACAAGTGAGCGAAGAAGCTTTACAAAAAGCTTTAGAGAGAGTAAGTTATCTTGAGTTTGAGCTCCGTCGTTCTTCACAGCCTCGGGTGTTGTTAGAACTTTGTTTATTGGATATAATTAAGTGCCTGGCGCAACCTGGATTGCCCGAGGAAAAATTACCTGAGGAAAATCCGGTAAAAGAAGAAGTTAGTCAGAAACCAGAAGAGAATAACGGTAATTTCTGGCCGGAAATTTTGCAAGAGGTAAAAAAAGCTAAAATTTCCCTTTACGCATTTTTGCAAGCGGCTGACTTTAGAGAAGTAGGTTCTTCTCATGCTGTTTTATCGTTTAGCTCTAATTGTCAATTTCACAAAGAGAGCGTTGAAAGAGAGGAGAACTTGAGCATTCTTAAAGAAGTCCTGGCTAAAAGACGAGGAGGGAATTGGAAAATAGAATGTGTTATAAATGAAAAAGCTCCTGAAGTAGAAGTAGAGAGGGAAAGAGAAGACAGGAAAGAAAAGAGAGAGGAGCAACTTTCTCATAATCATAAGTCATTGATGGGTGAGGTTATTGACCTCTTCTCCGGGGTGTTAGTTGATTATTCCTTAAGTGAGGAAATTGCGAAAGGTGGGTGGGAAGATGCAGAACTGGAAAAATCTGATGAAGGAAGCCCAGAAGATGCAAGCTAAGATAGCCAAGATGCAGGAGGAGCTGAAAGAGAAAACGGTGGAAGCTTCATCTGGTGGTGGGATGGTAAAGGTAGTTTGTAATGGACAGCAGGAGATAATAGATATTGAAATCGAGCCCGAATTATTGGAAGAAAAGGACGTGGAAATGTTGCAAGACCTGGTTCTGGCGGCGGTGAACGAGGCTTTGCGTCGTTCACGAGAAATAGCTGAAGAAGAGATGGGGAAAATCACCGGGGGGTTAAACCTTCCTGGTTTGATGTAGAGAGGAACATCGTTGGCAGAATCTTATCCTGAAGCCTTATCAAGGCTTATCTCTGCTTTTTCTCGTTTACCCGGTATTGGGCCCAAAACCGCTCAGCGTTTAGCCTTTTATCTGGTTAAATCCCCTTCTTTAGAGGTAGAAGAACTGTTGTCTTCTCTGCAGGAGGTAAAAGAGAAAATTCATTTTTGCTCTGTCTGTGGGTTTTATACTGAAGAAGATAGATGTAAAATTTGTGAGAATCCTCAGAGAGACCGGAGCGTAGTCTGCGTTGTAGAAAGACCCCAGGATGTTTTAGCTATAGAGAAAACAGGATTCCGGGGGTTATATCATGTTCTGCAGGGTATTATTTCTCCTCTTTCTGGAATTGGTCCAGAAAAAATCAAGATTAAGGAATTGTTGGAAAGAGTGAGTCAGGGAGAAATAAAGGAGGTGATCTTGGCCATCAGTCCTTCAGTAGATGGGGAAGCGACTGCTCTTTATTTGGCACAAAAATTATCATCGTTTCCCGTTCTTGTAACTCTTATTGCTCGAGGATTGCCTTCTGGTGGAGATCTGGAGTTTGCTGATGAAGTAACTTTGCAAGAAGCTTTAGAAGGAAGAAGAAGAATTAGCCTGAAACCAAGAAAGGAGGAATAGTAATCTTGAAAAAGCCCTTAGAAATCAGGTGGCACGGTCGAGGAGGGCAGGGAGTAGTTACTGCCTCTCGAATTTTAGCTGATGCAACTCTGCGAGAGGGGAAATATTTTCAGTCTTTCCCCGAGTATGGGCCAGAGAGAATGGGAGCCCCGGTAAAAGCTTTCAATCGCATCAGTTCTCAACCTCTCCGCATGCACTGCGGAGTTACTAACCCGGAAATAGTGGTAGTGATAGACCCTACTCTTTTGGGTTTAGCGGAAATTTTAGAAGGGTTAGATGAAAAAGGAACTATAGTGGTTAATTTTGAAGGTTCTCCTCAAGAACTGAGAGAGATGTTAGGTTTTAAGGGGGGAAGAGTGGTTACGGTAGATGCTTCCCAGATTTCTCGAGATATTTTAGGAAGAGTGGTAGTTAATACTTCCATGCTGGGTGCTCTCGGTAAAGTTCTCCCAGAAGTTAGTATGGAAAACCTGTTAGAAGCTGTTCGTTCCCAGTTTGGAGAAAAACTGAGACCGGAAGTCATAGATAAAAACTTGCTTTGTCTTACTAAAGCTTGTGAGGAGGCACAGATAGATGAGTGAGCTCAAAGGATGGAAGGAATTGGTGCCCGGCGGATTAATTGTAGAGGCGGGTAATGCCAAAGAGTATAAAACCGGAGATTGGCGAACTGAAAAACCGGAGCTTAACCCGGAAAAATGTATTCACTGTTTCTTTTGCTGGGCTTATTGTCCGGATAATGCAGTGATAGTGGACGCCGAAGCAGGAAAGATGCTGGCTTTTAACTACGATTATTGTAAAGGCTGTGGAATCTGCGCCGCTGCTTGTCCTGCTAAAGGAGCCATTACTATGGTTCCGGAGCGATAGGAGGTGAGAGAAATGGCTAAAGTTGTGGGTTTTAACGGCAATGCCGCAGTAGCTTATGCTATGAAACAGATTAACCCTGATGTGGTGGCAGCTTACCCTATCACCCCCCAGACCGATTGTGTAGAGAGGTTTGCCGAGTATGTTAGTGAAGGGTTGGTAGATAGCGAATTTATAACTGTAGAAAGCGAACACAGTGCTATGAGCGCCTGCATAGGAGCAGCTGCTGCAGGGGGAAGAGTGATGACCGCCACTGCTGCTAACGGTTTAGCTCTCATGTGGGAGATGCTCTATATTGCTGCCAGCATGCGTCTTCCCATTGTGATGATGGTAACCAACCGAGCTTTGTCTGGCAATATTAATATTCACTGTGACCATGCTGATACTATGGGAGCAAGAGATGCAGGATGGATTCATCTTTTTTCAGAAAACGCTCAAGAAGCCTATGACAACACCATCCAGGCAATTAAAATTGCTGAAGATTTAGGGGTAAGACTCCCGATTATGGTTACTCAAGATGGGTTTATCATCAGTCACGCTGTAGAGCGGGTAGAAATTTTAGAAGATGAGGAAGTGAAGAACTTCATTGGTGCCTACAAAGGGCGCTATCCTCTTCTCGATTTAAATAATCCGGTTACCTACGGGCCTATTGACCTTTTTGACTATTATTTTGAGCACAAAAGGTCTCAAATCGAAGCTATTGATAACTGTTTACCGGTAATTGAACGAGTGGGTAAGGAGTTTGGAGAGCTTTCCGGGAGAAATTATGAACTCCTGGAAGGTTATCGGTTAGAAGATGCTGAATATGCAGTAGTGGCTCTGGGTTCCACTTGTGGAACGGCTCGAGAAGCCATTGATTCTCTGCGGGAGAAAGGGAAAAAAGTGGGACTTCTCAAAATGCGCTGTTTCCGCCCTTTTCCCCGAGAAAGCGTAATTGAAGCTCTTTCTCCTTTGAAGGGGATAGCAGTTTTAGACCGCTCTGTTTCCTTTGGAGGATTTGGTGGACCACTGTTTACTGAAGTTCGCTCTGCTCTTTACGATGCCCCTTCTCGTCCTTCAATCATAAATTTCTTCTATGGTCTGGGAGGAAGGGACATTTATCCTGAAGATATAGAAAAAGCTTTAGAGAGAACAGAGGAAGTGGTAAAAGCAGGAAAGATAGAACAGCATATCGATTATTTAGGTTTACGAGAATAGGAGGTTTTTAGAAAATGCCACCTCTAAAAGAATTGGCTAAAAGACCGGAGAGACTCACCTCGGGGCACAGGTTATGTGCGGGATGTGGAGCTCCTATCGCCATCCGACTGATTCTGGCTGCTGCTGACAAACCAGTAGTTGCTGCCAATGCTACGGGATGTCTGGAGGTATCTACCACTATTTTCCCCTACACCGCCTGGAACATTCCCTGGATTCACAGTGCTTTTGAAAACGCAGCTGCTACCATCACCGGGGTAGAGACCATGTATCGAGCGAAGAAAAAAAGAGGAGAGATCGACGAAGACATATATTTTGTGGCTTTTGGTGGTGATGGTGGAACTTATGATATTGGTCTACAATCTCTTTCTGGAGCCTGGGAAAGAGGACATCGATTTGTGTATGTGTGTTACAACAACGAAGCCTATATGAATACCGGTATTCAGCGCTCCAGTGCTACTCCCTTAGGAGCATGGACTACTACAAGCCCGGTGGGGAAAGTCCTTCCCGGGAAAACCCAGTGGAGAAAAAATTTAACTGAAATTGCTGTAGCTCATGATATTCCCTATGTGGCTCAATCCGTTCCCTCTAACTGGCGAGATTTAACCCTCAAAGCAGAAAAAGCTTTTCATACGGAAGGCCCCGCTTTTCTTAATGTGCTGGCTTCTTGCAATCGGGGATGGCGCCACCTCCCTGCTGATACATTGAAAGTGAATCAGTTAGCAGTGGATTGCTGCATCTGGCCTCTTTATGAAGTAGAAAATGGTGAATATCGACTTACTTATAAGCCCAGGGAGAAAAAACCGGTAGAAGAATGGCTGAAGGTGCAGGGTCGGTTCCAACATCTCTTTTCTCCTGCTTACCGTTATCTTATCGATGAGTTCCAGGCCTATGTAGATCGGGAATGGGAAAGACTGCTCGAGAAGTGCGGAGAAACTAAAAAGTAGTTTTTTACCCTGAGAGGAGCCAGAGCTTTCGAGCTTTCTGGCTCCTGTTAATCTTCTTTTAAGCTGCTTGAAAATGTTTTAAATTGATGCTCCAGATAGTGATAAAAAATGTTTTTTCTTAAAAAAGAAGAAGAGGTAGAGTTAGTCATAAATCGCTCTCGATTTGTGGGGAAAAGCCTGGAAGTGCGCTCTCGGGAAGAGGTGAAAGAGAGGTTACACGAGGTGATGAAGCTTTTTCCCGGCGCCACTCACTATTGCTATGCTTTCCGCATAGGAGAAAATACGGTAGAGGAATTTTCTTCCGACGCAGGGGAGCCACCGGGAAGTGCAGGAAGACCCATACTGGGTGCTATCCGGCGGGGAGATTTCACCGATACCATGGTGGTGGTGGTGCGTTTCTTCGGGGGTAAAAAATTGGGGATCAGAGGATTGATTGATGCTTATGGGAAAACTGCTCAGCTGGTTTTGGAGAAATCGGGCAAAAAAGCGTACAGAGAAATAGAATTTTTGGTTAAGATTGACCCTGTTTATTTTAGTCTGGTGGTGAATCAACTGGTAGAGGTTGTTCAGGATAAGCAGCTTCTCTCAATTTATCCCGATAGAGGAGAAGTGCACCTTCGCATTTCTCAAAGCGAAGAAGAGAAAATAAAAGAAATTCTTGAGGAAGGAGAAAGGACAGGGAAAATTTTAGAAGGAAGAAGAGTAAGGTAGAATTTGCCCGGGTAAGCAAAAAACTGATCCATCGGTAGGAAAAGAAAATAACCCCCTCTTTATTCTTTCCCCATAATTATGTTCAAGTCAGGATTCCCCATTTTCCAGTTTTCCCTTGTTTTAATTAATCACAGCTTGTACCTCTTCTTGGGCAAAAAGAAAAGGTGTGGTTCTATCGCGAAACTCGAATCTCCACCGATTATAATAGCTATTTTTGTCCTTTAAGTTGAGATATAATTCTCTCAAAGAGGGTTTGCGAGAGAGTTAAGAATTAGTAAAAAGGAGAAGGGAGAAATGGTGTATAACTGGATAAACCTGATAATCGGGATTGTAACCATAATTTGTCCCATTGCTGCGGGGGTAAAAGGGGCTTCGCTATGGCTCCATATAGTAATCGGGATAATTATAGTTCTGTGTGCTTATATGGCCAACCGGGGAGTAGCTAAAGGTTAAGCTCTGATTCAGGGATATTCTCACAAACCCTCTTTTTTAAAGTTGTATTATCATTAACCAGGACAATTAAATCTGAAGAACCATAAAAATTCCTCTTTATCAATCTCTTTCTTATCTCTCCCTCGATTTTTTTTATTCTTCTCCTCTCCCTTCGAGGGAGAAGGTTAGGGTGAGGGTGTCTTTGCTTTGTCGTTACCCCTGAGTACCTCCCGTCATTCCTGAATGTTTCTATCATCCCCAAGTCCCTCATTCCTGAATGTTTCTATCAGGAATCTATATTATTTAAGGGCAAAAGCATCTAAATTTCCGACTAAAACTTTTGGGAATGACGGGAAAAGTGAAGTTACTCCTGAATGCCTCTATAAGAAGTCTAAAGGTATTTAGAGCTTTTAAGTTTCCCAATAATGATTTCATGACAGGAAATATTATAAAAGGGGATACCCTTTTATAATTCTCGGAAAAATACGAAAATGGAAAAACAGTAAATACTACTGATGAGAAAATCTTCTACCAGTATAAGAGGAGAGGAAGAAGGTGAGGCGATTCTCCTTGTAAGATCTTCCCCCAGCACTCTTCCTCAGGACAGGACTCAGACTGTTATTACTCTTTTTTCTTCCTGTGCTCGATAAATAGCTTCTATCACCTTTGAATTTCTTAATCCTACTTCGTAGCTGATTACTGGTTTTTCTCCTCCTCTTATCCATTGACTGAAAGCATCAATTTCTTGAGCATAAAGAGATAAGGGTTCGAGTTTTATTTCTTTATAAGCATTTTCTTCTCTTTCTTGCTCTGCGTTATAGCTTTTTTCTCCCTTTTCCTGATAAAGCCACATTTTGCCTCCCGGGTCTTGTCCGATAGTTTGGTGAGCAATGACTGCCCCTTTAGTTCCATAGACTTCCAGTATATTTTTAGCTGCTTTATCAGGAACGTTAAAATAGTTGTCCACTATACCTTGCGCTCCGTTTCTAAACTTAAGTATTGCTGTAGAGGTATCTTCTACGAGGTAAGAATGAGTAATGGTATCTAAAAAAGCGGCAACTTCAATTGTTTCTCCAAAAAACCATTCCAGGAGGTCAATACAGTGACAACCCATGTCTATAAGTGCTCCTCCTCCCCCTTTTTCCTTGTCTTGCCGCCAGGCAGAGGGAAGAGGGGGATACCAGCAGGTTAACTGGGCTCTACCTGCCACCAATTGTCCCAGAGCTCCTTCTTCAATCAACCTTTTAATTTCTTTATGATATACATTAAACCTCATCATAAATGCTACGCCTAATTTTAGCCCTTTTTCTTCTGCTATAAGCGCTAGCTCTTTTCCTTCTTCTAGGGTTAAAGATAGAGGCTTTTCGCAAAGAACGTGTTTTCCTGCTTCAAGGGATGCCTTTGCTTGCTGGTAATGAACATAGTTAGGAGAGGCGATATATACGGCTTCTATATCTTCTTGTAGAAGTTTTTCTACATCGGTGAACCATCGGTCTATTCCCCACTCCCTGCCTACTTCTTTCACTACTTTCTCATCTATATCCATTAACGCTTTTATTTCCGCCATTTTAGCATACATTATTGTTTCTTTTATGGTTCTTCTTCGGGCAATTCCCCCCGCTCCTATTACTCCCCACTTGACTCTCTCAACCATAGTTTTCACCTTTTATAGTATTCGTAAACTTTTTCCCAGGCTTCTATCATCAAATCCACATGCTCATCATCGTATACCGGGTGACAGGGAAAGCAGAAAGTTCTTTCCTCTAACCAGGCAGCATTGGGACAAAAAACCTTATCGTATTCTACTGCTGAGGGGTCAGTATATTCTTTAGAGCGGAAGGGAAACTTTACTCTTCCAAAGCCATTGTGTTCTAAATAAGCTCTTTCCCGGTACATCTGAGGCCATAAAACCGGGGAAACCGGCACTCCCTCTGCCTCTACCGCTTGCCAGAATTCTTTTATAGAAGAGCATTTTAATCTTTCCATATTTACTACTATGGGGAAAAGCCAGAAGGAAACCAATTTATCTTCTTTCTGGTGAGGGGGGAGATGCAGAATACCTTCATGGCCCTGGAAAGCCTGCAAAAATCTTTCTCCAATGGCTATTCTTCGGGGTTTATTCCAGGAATCGAAGCGTTCTAATTCGCAAAGACCAATAATCGACTGGATTTCTGTCAACCGATAATTAAATCCTACTCGTTCGTGGATATAAAATAGTTTTTTCTCCATTTCCAGCAATCGTAACCGTTCTTTCACGTCATAGCCATGGTCTCTGAAAGAACGAGCCTTCCAGGCTATTTCCTCATCATTAGTGACTAGGCATCCTCCTTCTCCTCCGGTAGTAAAATGCTTGGATTGACAGAAGCTGAAGCACCCCACATGACCTATGCTACCCGCTTTTTTGCCTTTATATTCGCTACCATGGGCTTGAGCAGCATCTTCAATCACGTAAAGGTTGTGACGGTTGGCAATTTCCATAATGGCATCCATATCGCAAGGAATGCCATAAAGATGCACAGGGATGATGGCTCTGGTACGAGAAGTAATTTTTTGCTCTACATCCTGAGGATCTAAAGTATGAGTATCTTCCCTCACATCGGCAAAAACTGGTATAGCTCCTGCTTGCAAAACGCAAAAAGAAGAAGCAATAAAAGAGTAGGAGGGTACAATCACCTCGTCTCCCGGTCCGATATCACAGCTCGCCAAAGCAGCGTGTAAAGCAGATGTGCCATTAGTGGTAGAAACTCCATAACGGCAACCACAATATTCCGCCCACTTTTTTTCAAATTCTATTCCCTTGTTTCCTGTCCAGTAATTAACCAACCCGTTTTCCAGAGGTTTCAATGCTTCTTGCTTCGTTTTTTCCGAAAAAGATGGCCAGGTAGGAAAAGGCTTCTTGTTAATTGGTTCTCCTCCCTCAATAGCTAAAGTTTGAGACATTTTTCATCCTCCTTTTTAAAATAGGCTTTGGGGATAAACTCCTTCCCTTCTCGGCTCAATTATAACAGAATAGGGAAGCTCCCGGGGAATAAAGGTTTCTTTTTGTCTTGACATGGGTGTCCACCTTAATCTCGATACATTTTCCCTTAACAATGTTGGGTATTTTTCCTCGGCATTGTTGTCCTAGTTTTTAAATCATTTGTGCTTTTAAACTCGTGTCGCAGATTGCCTTTTTAAGTTTTTTATATTTGTTTGCGTTTATTCTGTTTTTCCGGGGTTGTAGGGGAGGAATTTGTCTCCTTATAGTCTGTTATAATTCTCTATGAATAACTAATAATACCCGATATTATAAGACGTGGAGGAAATAGCTATGCGTTTCTGGGAAATAGATTTCCTGCGGGGTTGTGCCGTGATAACTATGGTCATATACCATCTTCTTTACAATCTTTATAGCTTTGGGTCTTTGAACATTAATCTCTACCAAGGATTCTGGCATTACTTCCAGGTGGCCACTGCTAGTACTTTCCTTGCCCTTGCAGGAGTTTCCCTCACTTTGAGCTATAACCGTATCATCCAGAAAGGGCAAAAGCCATCTTTTATTAAATATCTAAAAAGAGGTCTCCGAATACTGGGGTGGGGGATGGTGATTACTGTCTTCACCTATTTCACTCTGGGTGATTGGTATGTTCGCTTTGGAGTGCTTCATTGCATTGGGGTATCTACTATTCTGGGATATTTCTTCCTTCCTTTAAAGAGCGATGTTTCCACTCTGATAGTAAGCATGTTGTGCCTGGTTTTGGGTTCTATTCTCTCTTCGCAAGCTTTCCCCTTTTCCTTCCTTCTTTTTCTCGGTTTTAAGCCTTATAACTTCCATACTGTAGACTACTTTCCTCTTTTTCCCTGGTGGGGAGTGGTGCTACTGGGAATCTTTCTGGGAAAACAACTCTACCCCGGGTATAAGAGAATTTTTTCCCTTCCTGATTGGTCTCGAGTGCCTTTAATTCAGGCAGTGTCTTTTTTGGGTCAACATTCCCTAACTATTTACATTCTCCATCAACCCATTATAATTATTATTCTCTTCTTGCTGGGGCTAATTCACCTGCCTATATAGCTTGTCCCATTAGGGGCAAATGGTATTGATTAAAAGAGGCAACAAGTGTAAAATATTAATGGACTTAAGTTTGAATAAAGTGGTGAGCGTAGTTCAAACGGTTAGAGCACTGGACTGTGGATCCAGGGGTTGGGGGTTCGAATCCCCTCGCTCACCCCAGAAGCGCATTGACTGCATTTAAGGCTCTTGTCTCATCCTTGTTTTCTCTCTAAAAACCCCTGAGTCCGATGACTATAAATCTACTCCCAGAAAGAGGCGATTTCTGTGGGGCAGGTAGTAAAACTTCCGCAACCTGAGAGCTGGGAAAATTTCTTGGAGCTGTTCCTGTTTGAAAAGAAGGCAGAAGGTAAATCCCCCCGTACTATTTCCGATTATAAGCTCCACGTTTCAATGTTCTTCAAGCGCTTTCCTCAAGCTCTGCGCTCGGAAAAAGAATTAAGAGCTTCCATTCTTGAGTATTTCTCCGATGATATTAAACCTGCTACTTTTAACCTTCGCCGAGTATATCTTAAAGCTTTCTTTGATTTTTTAGTAAAAGAAAACGTCATCGAGAAAAACCCGGTAGACTTTAAAAAGAGAAAAGATGAAGGGAGAGCTAGAGCAATACCCCTGGAGGTATTAAAAGAGCTACTCGGCGCTCCAGATAAAAAGAGTTATGCTGGCTTTCGTGATTACTGTCTTATCCTTTTTATGCT
>NZ_JAAYFP010000158.1:0-3902 GCF_012728195.1 Candidatus Sordicultor fermentans | reverse complement strand
CCCCTGAATGCTTCTATCACCTTTTGCTTCGTCACCCCTGAGTGTTTCTATCAGGGGTCCACAGTATTTAAGCATTTGGATGCCTCACTAAATTTCAGGCATGACGGATGAGGAAGATTCCCTTCTTGACGTTGACAGCTATAATTTAAAAACGTTGATATATCAAGGAATAAAGCCTCCCTTTTTTGTTTACTCCACTACAGCCTTATTGGGGATAAACTCGGAAGTTCTTACCCCTGGGGTTTAAAGTACCCGAACCCTGTCATTTTCTATGGCAGCCCTTGTTTTTCACACAACTATGCTGGATTCTTGTTTATCATCATGCTGATTAATTTTTCAGGCCAATTTGCATCTGATAAGAATAAAACATGGTGAGCCATAAATTCATCAATCGAGGGAAAATTGGTTTCTCCTTTCCTCAAGTCATCATAGGAAGTTCTGGAGAGGATAAAAGATTCCAACCGTATATTTTTATCACAGAGACTCTTTTCAATCTTTTTTATGGTAACCGTTTCAGGGTCATCATTTTCATCCAAAAAGCCAGCGAATTTTATTTTTTCGCTATTTAATCCTTTGGCGTGTTCCAATCCCTTGGGGTCTATAAAGGCAATGGTTTGTTGACTGCCCTCTTTTATCCACATAATAAAATCAGGGTAGAATCCTGCCCATTGAAGCTGAAAACCCACCCCGGAAAAAGGATAATTTCTTAAAAGATATACCTCAGCCGGAAATTTATCTTTATGTCTTTTCAAGTACTCTCTTAGTTCCACCACAAAGTCTTGTTCACTCTCCACCAGGCCTGCAGGGGAGATTTTGTCTATCTTTTTACTTTGAAGCAATATCGGCACATAGAGAGAGCCATCAAAATAAACTCGTGGCAAATTAGTATTTTCTTCTTTAAGTAATTTCTCTAAATCATTTGCCAGGTCTCTTATCTCCTGGACCAGTTTTTTCTTTCCCTTGTCTATCTGTACTATATAGCCCTGCTTTCCTTCAGAGAGAAGGGATAACGGTAGCTGCCTAACTTTATCATAACGTAAGTTTTTTGTCTCAAAGCGCTTTGCATTCTTCCTATAAAATAAATCCACATATTTTTTAATAATCAGGAGCGCTATATCTTCCAGCCGCTTTCTGTCTTCCTCGTCTTTGATTTCCAAAATTTCGGGAAGAGAGAGGATGGTATATCTATCGGATAAAAGAATGCTTTTGAGCGTATCCCTCTCCAGAACCAAATTCCAGTAAGCTTTCTGTACTTTAAATTCAATTATTTCCTGCCATATCCTTTCCCAATCGAGCAAATCTATAATATCTTCTGAGAATCTCAAATTTTCAACTTCTGGCTTTATCTCTTCTACTTTTATCCCTTCCTCTTTTCTTTCTTTTGAGAGATACATTGATACCCTTGGCAAAAGGTCGATTGTACAATAAATCCTGTTATCGATCTCCAACCTTAAAATTTCTTCTTCTTCAAACTTCTTTTCGGGTTTAGAAAGGGTATAAAGAGTCTCCCATTTTTCCTTGTGTTGAGGCTGGGCAGGTATTTCGATAGTTTCAAACTCTACTTCCTCACGCCTTATTGCTTCTAAAAACTTGCTTAGATAGTCAGCTCTAATTCCATAAATATTGAGCATCTCTAAAAGCTGAACCTGTGAATTCTCGCCACTTCTTTTAAGAGACATGCCTTTACCTTTAAGCCGAACTCCTCTTCCAAATAATTGGATGATCTGAGGACCTTGCCCTTTTCCAATATTTAGCAGTCCCATTGAAGAAACACGCCAGGTATCCCAGCCTTCAATAAATTTCTTTGAGCCAATGAGGATATTTATTTTGGAGCCTTCTTTTTTTATATCATCAAAAAGAGAGCTTGAGAAAACATCCTGCTCTACTAAAATTCCTTTTTTCTCCAGTTGTTTTTTGAAATCCGAGACATCGCCAATATTTATAACTCCAAAATATTCATTTTCTCCCGCCTTTAATCCCAGCTCTCCCTCAGCATTTTTTAACTCATATAATCCCAAACTTCCCTTCCCCCCGAAAATTCTTCGGTACAGGTCATCAAGCTCAATGCCCCTCTTTCTGAGATACTGGAATCTGTCCTGAAACACGTCTTTGCCATCTTCATCTTTTAGGTTTGTATTACCACTTAGAATATTTCCTACCCACTTCCCTACCCAGTCTTCATCGTGAATCACCCTTTTTATAAACTCCACGATCTGAATAACATCAGACTTCTCTTTCCTCCCGGTAACTGTCGTCCCCACAAAGATCCAGAGGGGCTTTTCAAGGTTATATTCCTTTGCCAATTCTTTATTCTCCTCATAAGCAAGGACTTGCTCATAAAAAGACAAAAGGTTGGCCACAAACATCCCTTCCTGAAATTCCTGTTCAGAAATCTTGGTTTGTTTTACATTCAAAACAGAGAAATCTTTGCCATACCCATCGAGATAGAAATATTTATAGGAATAGTCAAAGACGATAGATTTGGCATACTCCTTTAGTGTCTCGGGTTGGCTTTCGCTTAAAATCTGCCCGAATGTTGCGCTGTATTCAAAGACAAAGCCATTTTCAGCAAGCTTATTTCTCAACCTCGCCCATTTTTGCTCTTCTGACTTTTTACCTTTATGTCCTTCATCCACAAAAATGAGATTTCTTCCCTCAAAAACTTCAACTGGAAGCGTTACCCCTCCACCTTTTTTCTCTTCTACAAATTTGGTCATCTCTATAACCAGAACTTCATTTTCGCTCCTCAACCCACCAGCTAAGCTGCCAGTATAAAGCCGGCAAGGAATTCCGCTTCTTTTCAATTCCTCAAAGTGTTGCCTGGAAAGCCCTTCATTGGGAGTGATTAGAATAATATTATCTGGAGAGAACAACCTGTAATTTAAGAATTGATAGTAGTTTATATGCATTATCAGCGTCTTTCCCGAGCCGGTTGCCATCCAGAAAGGAAGCTTTCTCAAATCATCCTCGGTAAATGCATCAATGATTTCAACATCCCGTCCCTGCTTGTAATTCTCCAGAAATTCATTAAGGTCATATAAAAATTCTAGCTTTCTATTTTTAAGATTATCCAGAACAATTTCAGCAAAGAGCACCGCTAAGTATTGGAAATACTTCAGGGTTACAGGCTCACGTCTATAGTTTATTTTTCTCACATAGGATTGAATATTGTCATCATATCTAAGGAGGACATCTTCTTGCAGTTTAAGATTTTCAAAAGATGATCGCAAAACATTTATAAAATTGCTCCTCCCGTCACTATCAACACCAACGGGGGCGTCTTTTAATTTCTCCTGTAAATCTCTAAAATCGCTCACTCCAAATAGTGAAAGCAGGTATTTGTTGAGAACAAGGTATTTTTCTATATTCATTGGCCTTTACTCCATTAAGCTTTTAAACTCTGGTTCGATATAATGGATTTCTACAGTATGTTTGCCGATCTTGGGGGTCAAAACGCTCTGCCCGTTTACATAAACAATATGTGGCGCCCAGGGCTCGATCTCCTTTATGATGAATTCCTTATCTCTCTCCAAATCTTCATTTGTCCAGTTATCGCTATATTCCCTCCAGACTACCGCAACCTCTCTTCCTTCTTTTTCACCAAGAACGAACCAGTATTTTCCTCCGTTGTTTCTTGCCTTTACCTTTTTAACCTTTAATCCCAGAAGGTAGTTAAATGTCTCTGGTATATCCACAATTATTTCCTCTGGCTCGCCGAGTTCTTCAAGGTTAACTTTTAGCTTGTAAACAAAGGGATTTCTGAGCTGGTCAATGTTGAGGAAATAAGAACTTTCCCTGGTTTCACAATCAAGAAAATATTTTAGAAGATATTCGTCCTTAAAAAGTTCTAAGGCCTTTTTGCTTTCTTTGAGTTCAATATTATCAAGACTGTCCTCGTATTG
>NZ_JAAYFP010000157.1:0-3942 GCF_012728195.1 Candidatus Sordicultor fermentans | reverse complement strand
TATCAAACAACCCGGTAATAGAACCATCTTTATCAACTTCTAATCTATAAAAAGGGCTTTCAAATACCTGTTTGCTCTCTAAGTTGGTGCTTTTTATGACTTCATCTCCATCGCTAAATTTATAATAAAAAACCTGGTAGCCCAGAGAAGGTAAGGAATCGGCATAGAAAGTCAAATATTTGTTTCCGTTTTCTTCCTCAATTCTAGAGGAGATTTTTCTTCCCCTAGAATTGAATACCTCTACCGGACCTGCTTCCCACTTGAAGTGCAAGATATCCTTCCTCTCCCAAGACAGGGGATTAAATACTACAATGGCACCATCACCAAATCCTTGAGTTTTTACTTTAGTAGCAATGAACTTTAATGCATCATTGGTAACATTCTCGGCAAAACCTATCACCTCATTTAATTGGTCCTGGGCATCTTTATAAACAGGTACTATCGCACTTCCAGGTAAAATGTCGTGAAAATGGTTGAAACATACCAATTTCCATGCCTGATTAAAGTTACTCAATTTGACTCCTTCGACCCAGCCTGCCTCGGGTTTATCGAATAAGTCTGTATCCGGATAACCATGGCCCAGCATCCGGGCAAAGGAGGAATAAATTTCAGAGATTATCAGCATATTTTCTGCTTTTCTAACCATCTTTTTGATGATGCCTTTAGAGGTATATGTCCCCCGGTGCGTTTCCACATATAGCTCATCATCCCACACCGGTATTAAGCTGGTGTCATAATTTTTCTCCAGAACGTCAAAAAAGTCATTTGCTGTAGAAATAAAGTAACCGTGTTTTCCCGCTAAAGCCATGGCCGCTTTTATTTCCTCTTCGGTGGGACCTTCTCCATGGTCACCTTTCCCCACCAGAATAGCCATATCGTTTATGTATTTATCATCAAAATACTTAGCTATGTCCACACTATTTCTGGTATTAAATATTTCATTTTGGTGCTCTGGTAATAATAACCTGGCTTTATTAAAATCAAATTCCTTTTTAAGTTGAGAATCTTCAAGATTAACCGGATCTTGATTGCATCCCAGGGGAGTTTGATAAGAAAGAAGCTCCGATCCATCGGGGCTTCTCCATTTGAAAACATAAAAAGGAAAATGTGCTTTATCAGTATCTGATATCCACATGAGCTTTGTAGTAGTGAAATACTCCGCGCCACTCTTTTTATATATCTGAGGTAAAGAGTGGGGAAAACCAAAACTATCCGGTATCCAGACCACTTTATAATAGGGTAAATCTCCAAACGTCTTCCTGAACCATCTAACTCCATACAGACGTTGCCTTACTAGACCCTCTCCTGAAGCATTATTCAAGTCTGGCTCTATCCAGTTGCCATCTACCGGTATTAATTGACCCTGTGCTACCTTTTCCACTATTTGATTAAATATGCCTTCATCAAAAATTTCTCCCTGTGCTAGGGGGATAGCGTATTTACCAATTATCTTCATCCATTCATAGAATTGAGGGGAACTATAATGAAATTTATATTGAGCGTATTGATTCATAAATTTTATATTGTGATTTAACGTTTTATCTACTACCCATACTGTTTCTGGCCACTGCCAGAGCCACGCAGCGTCAGTGTGAGACTGCATCCACAAATATTTATTCCCTAATTCTGCCATTTTATTTCCTCCTTGAAAGCTTTCATTTCTCCTCTTTTTAGTTCTTGGATCTCCAGTAGAGCAATGTCTTATTACTCCCTTCGTCACCCCAGCAACTTTCGAGCCGTTTTTAGCCTGCCCCTGAATGTATTTATCAGGGGTCTATATTATTTACTAAGAACAAGAACATCTGGATTCCCGATTACTGATTTCGGGAATGATGGAGGATAACAATAAGGGGGTGAACCCCCTTTATAACCCCCAAAAAAACTTAAAAACCCAAGATTACTGAGGGGAGAAAAAGCCTCCCTCAGTGGATTCCCGATAAAAGGGCTCGGGAATGACAAGTAAGATAGGACAAAACTCGAGATCACCACGTAAATGAAACTACGAGTTCTCAATAACCATATTCAAAACAAATATTACCGTAAGTTTTGCAGTCAGCTATACTCCTCAAGGAAGAAAAACAATTTTCCCTCCTTCTCCTTTTGCTGCCTTTTCAAAAGCTATTTCATAATCCTCTAAGGAAAAACGGTGAGTTATGACCGGGTCTACTTTCATTTTCCCCTCTACCAGTAATTTTTCTGTTTTTTCCCAGGTATCCCAGATTTCTCTTCCAAAGAAACCATAAATCTCTGCTTCTTTAAATACTATATCTGGAGACACTCTCACTTCTAAGGGGTTAGTAGATTGACCCAGGATGAGAAGCTTGCCCCCTACCCGGAGATAATCCAGCGCCTCACGCAGAGCTGAAACGTTTCCTGAAGCCTCAATCACCACTCCCGGTCCTTTTCCCCAGTCTTGGGTTAACTCTTTTATTCTCTCTTTAACCTTTTCCTTCTCAGGGTTCAAGAGGTAGTGAGCACCCATAGCTTCAGCAATTTTCAGCCTCTCTTCATTCACATCCACAGCGATAATTTGACCCGCCCCCATTACATGAGAAAAGCCTATAGCAAATTGACCAATAGGGCCACACCCCACCACCACTACCGCTTCTTTTTCTACTTTTCCTTTTTCTACTGCCCGGTAAGGTATCCCCATAGGCTCCAGCATGCAGCCTTCTTCAAAAGTAAGAGAGGAAGGGATTTTTCTGGTAGATACCTCGGGAATAACCGCATATTCAGCAAAGCACCCGTTGATATTATGACCGAAAAGCTTCATATTTTCACAGGTATGAGGTCTACCATGAGTGCACTGCCAGCACTGACCACAGGGAATATGAGTCTCTGAAGCCACCTTATCTCCCAATCGAATACTTTTCACTCCTTCTCCCACTTCCACCACTTCTCCTGCACACTCATGCCCGGGAATAAAAGGGAGAGAATGAATTATACTTTGAGCGAAAGAATCCCATTTATATATTTTTATATCTGAGCCACAGATAGCCGCTGCTTTAATTTCTACTAAGACTTCTCCCTTCTCTGGCCGGGGAACTTCCATCTCTTTCAATTCCAATCCTTTTTCTTTCCTGATTTTAACAATAGCTTTCATGTTCATTCCTCAATCATATTTCTGGTAAAACCCGATAAAGCTCTCCCACAAAAGAGGAAGATTTTCCCCTTCCACCCGGACTTTTACCTCATTAATCTTTTGTAAACCCGGAAATCCTTCCATCTTCTGTGCTCCCTCTTTTTCGAAAAACTCCACTTCTATAGAATAAGGAGGGTCTATTCGAAAAGGTGAGAATCGATTAATATTTTCCGTTGCTTTTTTAGCTTTTTCTTTTATTTCTTTTCTGGTTAACTCCAGAGGTAAACACAGAGCGCTATGCTCATTTATAGCGTATTTTACCGTTGCCGTTTCTATTTCTCCCAGAAGATTTTCAGCCTCTTTTACTCCTTCTGAATCTCCAGTAACTAAAATCAGTGGCACATGATAATAACCGGCCATTGCTGCTTCCATGCCTATCTCTCCCACCAGAATTCCGTTCAAATAGATGGCCTTCATAGAATGGTCATAAGAATGGGTCAACAACCCTCCTGGAGCTTGAGCCATGGCATGAAACCCCACCATCATTACTCCCTTTATTTTCTGGTAGAGCTCAGGAAAAAAGGGGTAAATTTTGCGTGGTTTTCCCATCACCACCTTAGCCCGGGGATGAATTTCCTCCAGGTTCAAGTTTAAACCAGAATAGTGCATATCAAAAATTATAACTTCATCCGCTCCCCCTTCTATTGCTCCTTCCACCGCTCCACCTACATCAGAAATAAGGTAGTTTCTTGCTTCATGGTAAAGAGAAGCACCGGGCTTAGCCTGCTGCTCATTATCCACCACTCCCGAGGCCCCTTCCAGGTCAGCAATTAAAAGAATTTTCACGAGATTAACCTCCT
>NZ_JAAYFP010000156.1:0-1936 GCF_012728195.1 Candidatus Sordicultor fermentans | reverse complement strand
TTGGGCTTGCAGATGATATGGCTATGTCGTGTGTGTTCGACTTAGAGAGTGATACAACATTCAAAATTGCTGCCGAAGTAGTGAAAACATATCCTCATCCTCTGCTTCTCAATAATTTCGGTGCTATGCTGGCTGAGAAGTCCCCGGAAGATTCGTTGTTTTTCTTTTTACAGGCATTGGATCAGGATCCGGATAATCCGGTGATCCTTGTAAATGCGGCATATCTTTACATTGAAATGGATAACTTTACAGAGGCTGAAAACTGCGCCAAAAATGCGCTGCTGGCTGCACCTGACTACGGGCCGGCCTATCAGATTTTAACCACAATTCATTTAAAAAACGAAGATTATATTTTAGCAGCTGAAACTATGGTTAAAAGTGCAAAACACTTTTTTAATGATATAACCATTCACCACTTTGATTCCTTCCTTGAAGCAGTTGCAGAGCTAGATCCGGAAGTAGATGAATACCCGCTTCAGGAGGAGTTTATAAAAGAGCTGTATATGATAGCAAAGGAAAATGTAGATACCAACTTTGTAAGGGAAGGTCTGGATACACCTGAAGCACAGCTTACGCTCAAACCATTTCCCAAAATAAACGAACTTGAGTTGGAAAGCATGCAGCAGGAGTTATTTGACATGCAGAGTGAAATATTAATGGAGCATGACAGTGTACGGCGGGAATACTACAATTACCAGTATGCCGTCGAGGACTATTTAAATGAACCCTCATCTGCAGGTAATGATATCTATCCCTTTAAGAAAAACCTCAGGCAGATTTATGCCTTTAAAGTGCTGTAATCCTATTACAATTTTAAACTTAAAAAATGCGCTTTAGAGAGCGAAAAGAAAATAATGAAGTTTAATGAAGAAGCCAGTGAAAGAGAATTTAAAATAATGGATGAGTTAAACGAAAGACAGGCTTCGGCACAAGACAGTTTTGACTATAACGTATTAACACCGATGCGGCCTGAAGATCTCTTTGAAATAGAGAGAAAAGCAATGGAAGAATATAAGCTGGCTCTCGAGGAAATAAAAAAGGTTTATAACAGCTACACACCTGAAGTAATATCGCTAAGCAGGGAGCAGTATAATGAGACTAAGCAAATACTAGAGGAATTCTGGCTTCGTTCGGGAGGGATCATAAAGTATATCACCGAAGAAGACATACTGAAACAGTTTGATTATGAACGCACTATGACTGTTTACGAATATATCGAGTATCCCATTGGCAATCTTCTGTTATGGGCTGGAAATCTTGTTGGCGCTGAAACAGTCATGTTTTATACCGATGAAATCATTTCAATTCTAAACTCATTAGGGATGATAGCTGAAGATTATGAAAATATTATGAGCCAGAACGAAGCAAAAGAAAAGGGTGACGACATGATACCCGATATTGAGAAACAGGCAATCACACATTTTGAGGAAGAAGGAGATTTGCCAGATGTGGGCTTTGAAGGAGATATTTTCGGTTTTGGCGCCAGTTTACAGACTGACGGCGAGAGATTGAAGGTAGGTCTGGAAACGCCTGTCTCAAGTTCTGAGATTTCTAAAAATCTTTTGTACGACAAGCCTTCAAAGGGCGCCTATTTTGAGTCATACACAGCAGTAGGAGCAAAAGCGCAGGGTAGCACAGACTGGTTTACAGATTTCAAAAATGTGAAAAAGGCAATAGGTAAGGGGCAGAAAATCATGGGTGACATAGGTTTTGGCTTTTCCAACAATGTGTCACAAGGTAATTATGTATCTGTTAACAAGGAAGGAAAAATAGTAGACAGGGGCATTATATATATCCGTGAGTCGGGTGGAAGTATAGGTAAATTTGGTAAGAGCGAAAGGGTTGTTGTCAGAAAGTCAACAATGACGGGTCTGGCAATAAAGGAGAAAAGCACAAAGTATAAGTTCGGTATTGGCTCATTTACAGTGGGCAGATA
>NZ_JAAYFP010000155.1:0-11492 GCF_012728195.1 Candidatus Sordicultor fermentans | reverse complement strand
CCCGATAATCATTTTGACTTTGTCCTCATGGTTACCACCATCTGCTTTGTAGATGATGTGGAACAGGCTTTGCGGGAGAGTCACAGAGTGCTAAAGCCGGGTGGGTTTTTGATTCTGGGCTTTATCGACCGGGATAGCTTTCTGGGACAAAAATACTCTAAAGATAAGCTCCAAAATGTCTTTTATCGGGATGCCACTTTTTATTCCCCCGGAGAAGTAAAACAATATCTCCAACAGGCCAATTTTAGCCATTTTGAATTCAGACAAACCCTTTTTAACCCTCTCGAGAATATAAAAGCAGTTGAACCGGTTAAAGAAGGATATGGAGAAGGCTCTTTTGTGGTTCTGCGAGCACAAAAGTTAGAAAACAACGAGTTAAATTAGTTTCATACAACCTGGCAGAAACATTTTCTCGAAGCATGTGACAGAGAAACGTGGAGAGTAAAATGCTTCAATGTTTTTGAGCTTATTTTAAATTAAACACGAAAAAGGCTTGATATCTGGTAAAATAGTCGTTAGAGCTTTTACAGTGAGGTAATAGATGATTCCTTTTGGCCGTCGTTATTCCAGAAATTTTCGTCGGGTGCGGGAAATTATCAAGGTTTTCCGTAAATACGGGTTTTTATATCTCTTTCGCCGCGCTCACTTTCCTGAACACCTGACCCTGCCTTTTTTCCGCAAAGAAGCCGCCAGGCGTCCTCCAGAAGAAAATTTGCGTTTAGCCTTTGAGGAATTGGGAACTACTTTTATAAAGTTGGGGCAAATTTTAAGTACCCGTCTGGACCTTTTACCTGAAGAATATTGTCAGGAACTTAGAAAGTTGCAAGATCGGACTTCTCCGGTAGATTTCTTCGAAATTAAGGAAGTGGTAGAGCAAGAACTTAAAAAACCTCTTGAGGAAGTTTTTGAGAAATTTGATCCTGTGCCCCTTGCCTCTGCTTCCATAGCTCAAGTACATCGAGCAATTTTAAAAGATGGAAATAAGGTAGCAGTCAAGGTTCAAAAACCAGGAGTGGAAGAAAAAGTTATTTCTGATCTGGAAATACTCTTTTATTTAGCCAATTTGGCCGATCGAACAACTTCTTTTGCTCCCCTTACTTTTTCAGAAATGGTGACTGAGTTCCAGAAGAGCTTGATGAGAGAGATAGATTTTTTATATGAGGCAGTGAACGCTCGCCGGTTTCGAGAAAATTTTTCCGATTTCGAAGGAGTCTACATCCCCCGTGTTTTTGATGAGTATACCACTACCAGAGTTTTGACTCTGGAGTTGATTGAGGGCCTTAACCTTTCTCAGATGGCAGAAAAGGGTGAACTTGAGATAGATGGCCCTCTTTTAGCCCGTCGAGGAGCAGAAGCGGTTCTCAAAATGATTTTTGAAGATGGTTTTTTCCATGCCGATCCTCATCCCGGCAATATAATGATTAGAGAAGAAACCGGAGAATTGGTTTTCTTAGATTTTGGAATAGTAGGAACGGTGGATGAGAGAACCAGAGAAAACATGGTAAGAATGCTGCTCGCTATATTGCGGAAAGATATTGAAAGGGTAGTGGATATATTAGAAAGCGAGTTTTTGCTCTCTCCAGTTGAATCTCCTCTCGCTCTCCGGGTAGACCTCCATGAGATTTTAGAGCGGTACGTAACAGCTAACTTAAAAGAAATGAATATTTCCAGTCTAGTTAACGATTTTTTCTATCTTCTCCGCAAACACAATTTGCGCTTTCCTCCTCACCTTTCCTCCCTGATGAGAGCTCTTATGGTGGTAGAAGGGACAGGAATGATGCTCGACCCTCACTTTACCGTAGTCCCTTATTTAGAAAAAAGTCTGGAACGGGTTTTTGCTCAACGTCTCCGATGGGAGAGATTGTCATATAAAGTTAGTGATTATCTCTTCGATTGGCGAAAATTACTGGTTGACTTTCCCGATAAAGCACAGGGATTATTAGAAGATGCATCAAGAGGAAGAGTTCGTTTCCAGTTGGAAAGTGAAGATTTAAGAAGCTTGAATCGTCGCTTAGACCGGGTAAGCAATCGTCTTTCTCTCTCGGTTATTTTAGGGTCTTTACTCATTGGTTCTTCCCTGATTTACATTAGTTCTCCCCGGCCTGGGGCTATGGGTATTCTGGGGATTTTAGGTTTTGGGATAGCTGCTGTCTTGGGTATATTCTTGGTGATAGAGATGTTGAGAAGTAGATAAAGGGTGTAAATTTTTCTCAAGAAGAGAGGAGGAAAGTTGGTGAAGAAACTGATCATTATTTTTATTGCTCTTGGATTATCCCTGGTGCTTTTTAATTCTTTTTCCTGGGCTCAATGGGTGATAGAAGGAGAAGGCAAGTGGCAGGGAGAGGTTTATCAGTTTTCCTGGGAAAAAGAAGGAGGGAAAATGGTGCTCTCTCTGGAAGAAGGAGAAAAGAGCATCCTGCGGGTGGGGGTAGATCTTGCCAAACCTGAACTTTCCTTGATAGATGACTTAAGCTTTACCTTTTCTACTTTAGAGGATAAAAATGGCATTGCTCTTTCCTTTCTCTTTGCCTTATCCAGTATTTTAGGGGTGAAAGAAGAATGGCTCTTTGCCGAGAAACCTTCTTTTTTCCTCCTTCCTGATCCTTTATCTCTTCCTCCTTTCGGAGATTGTTTTCCCTTTCGCATTAACGATGAAGCAACTGGATGGTATTTTAAGGAAGGTATCCATCCCACTATGGGAGAGATGATAGGAGATCTGGTAGAAATTTTAGAAGAAGGAAGGCTTTCCCTTCCTTTCTGGAGAGAGATAGTGAAAGTTAACGGGCTTATTGTAGCGAAAGAGGAAAACGAGGAGTTAGTTTTACGAGTATATCAAGTAAAAGAAAAGGATACTCCTCTTGAGCTTCCTCAAAAAGGGGAGGACTATCGGGAAGTTTCCTGGGTAGATTTTTTATCTCCCTGGGAAGCAATTTTAGAATAGAGGGATGAAATACGAAAAAAATATTGCTTTTTATCATTTCCAGCCTGGTGGTTTTAACTTTTATCTTTCCTGTTAAACTCAACTGCCCTTCTCACCTGCATCTTCAGGCAGGAGGAGAGGAAAAAGTTGAGGAAATAGAACCTCTTACTTTGTGGGGTTTTCCTTCCTGGTTCCAGAGAGCCACAGTAGCGATAGAAGATAAAGAATTAATTTTTGCAAGTCAAGAGGGAAAGGAAGTTATCTTTCAGCCCCGGCGTCTGGAGGGGAAAACTTCAGTATTAGTGGGAGTGTTCCCGGTTTGGCGAAAAATAGAGGTGGAGATTCTCCCCAACCGGGAAGATAGAGATGGAGATGGTTTTCCCGATATGGCGGAGTTAAGTGCTGAAAGTGAACGAGATGCCTTTCGAGAGTTTTTTGTTAAAGTGGCTCGCTCGCAAATTGTCTCTCCTCATTCTCAATTTAAGGAAAGAGATTGTGGAGGGCTGGTCCGTTTTGCCTATCGAGAGAGCCTAAAAAGAGGAGATATCATTCCTTACACTTACCCTCGAGTTCCCTTACTGGGAGTCAACCTTTTCCGGATTAAACCGGGCAGCTTTAACCCTGAGAAAATAGAAGAAGATTTTTCGGTCTTTGCCTCTTCTTTTTACCTTCTGGCTCATAATGTAGTGCCTCTGGGAAAAGAGGAAGGAAAGGCAAAGGCGGGAGACCTTCTCTTTTTCTTTCAACCCGTCTCTTTTTCCTATCCTTACCATGTTATGATTTACGAAGGAGAAGGAAGAGTAATTTACCACACCGGTCCCATAGAAGAAGGAGAAGGAGTGCGAGAGACCACTATTACCTCTTTGCGCAAGCATCCCGATATAAACTGGCATCCCACAAAGGATAATCCTAACTTTCTGGGATTTTTCCGCTGGAAAATTTTAGATTAGAGGGGAGAAAAGATGAAAAAAAATAAAATTGTTTTTTGGTGGGTAACAGTTTTTCTACTCCTTTTGGTGGGAGAAGCTTTAGCCCAGGAGGAAATCTATGTTAGTGTCCCGGCTCACATCTACCCCGGAGAAATGATACAGATAAACATAAGTGGTCGAGAGATAAAAGGAGCACAGTGTTCCCTTTACCAAATCAATGACCCGGAGGAGTATATCCAGAGCGCAGAAAAAAAATCTTTCTTTCAGGTAGATAGCTGGCAACTACGCCGCCCTCTGGAAAAAGAGGAAAAATGGCAGAACACCAAATATTCCTTCTTTCAGGCAGTGCGAAGGCTTGCTTCCCGGGTACTCCCTGTCTCAGTGAAAGAATATTTGCGTGACCTGTTTGATATTCACGGGCCCTTGCCTCGCCGCCCCATTGCTATCACCCCTTCTGATTTTCGCCGGGGGACTGATGAGCTAAAAACTTTCTGGGTGGATTTACCACAGGAGAAAGATTCCCCCTTTTTCTGGAGAGAGGTGGAAATTAACCCCCTGCCTCCCGGGGTGTACTTATTCACTGCTCAGGGAGGGGGAAAAGAAGCCCGGGTTCTTTTCAGCGTAACCCATCTATCTTGTTTTTCCCGCCATGACAGAGAAAAAGGCGTTATCCTGGTGCAAGACTTAAAAACTGGTATCCCCCAGGAAGGAGTAAAAATTAAAATCTGGCAGGGTGAGGAAAGAGAGGAAGGGTTTACCAACAATCAGGGATTGTATTCCTGGAAGAGAGAGTGGAAAGAGGGAGAAGAAGCAGTTATTATGGTAGAAAAAGATAATGAATTTGCCTTTTTGAATTTTTATCCTTACTACTGGGAAGGTGGAAAATTAAAAGCTTTCATCTATTCCGAGCGTCCTCTGTATAAGCCAGGACAAACTGTTCTGGGAAAAGCTATTTTACGAGAAGTCAGTACCGATAAATATATCGTTCCTCCCCCGGGAGAAAAAGTGGAAGTGGCTCTGGTAGATTATCGAGACAATGAGTATGGAAAAGAAAGCCTCCTTTCCACTCCCGAGGGGAGTGTGAACTTTTCCTTTTCCCTGCCTCAGAAAATTGAAGAAGGATATTTCTTAATCCGGTTGCGCTGGCGAGATAGAGAATTTTATCAGGTGATTTCCATTGAGAATTATGAAAAGCCAGTTTTTACTGTCCAGTTAGAGCCGGAAAAGCCAGTTTATGCCCGGGGAGAAGAAGTTTGTTTTTCACTGAAAGGAGAGTATTATTCCCAGCGCCCTTTAGAGGGGGGTGAATTCCGCTATCAGATATTCCGCTATCCTGTTGGCTACTGGGAAAAAGAAAGAGGAGAGGAAATGTGGGGAGAGGGAGAGGGAAAATTAGATGAAAAAGGAGAGGGAGAGATACGGTTTCTTCCGGAGGGAGATGGAGCTTTCCGTTACCGGGTGCACTGTGTGGTGTTTGACCCCGCTTATCGAGCGGTAGAAAAGGAAGAAGAGGTTCAAGTCTTGATGGGAGAGTTTTATCTTTCCTTACAACCCAGGGTTTACTTCGTAAAAACAGGAGAAACTATGACTTATGAGGTAGAGGCCCGGGATGCCGAAGAAAAAAAAGTACCGGTAGGAAAAGTCTACGGGGAAGTGTACCGATTAGAATGGGAGAAGGAAACGGAGAAGTGGAGAGAAATCCCTTCTCAATTTTTAGATATTTCTCTTCCTGAAGGCACGGGAGAGATGAAAATAACTTTAGACCGAGCCGGTTACTATCGCCTGGAGGTTTATACCCGGGATAGGTCAGGTAATAAAATACTGGCTTCTTCTTACTTCTGGGTGACAGGGAAAGATTTACACTATCCTTCTCGTGAACTCGAAGTGCGCTGGGATAGAGAGCGCTATCGAGTGGGCGAGGAAGCCAGGGTTTTAATCGTTCCTCCTGGAGAAGGGACTTTCACCTTTCTCTTTTCTATAGAGGGCTCTGAGCTTCAAGAAGCGGAAGTAAAGCAAATATCTGCACCGGAGGAAATCGTTATTCCGGTTTTACCTTCTTACGTGATGGGAGTTTATGTTTCTTTTTCGGGGTTCAGCAACGGGAAACTATATTCTGAATCTCTGTCCCTCCCTCTTGAGCGAGAGAAAGAATTGCAAATAAAAATAACCCCGGACCGGGAGAGATATCAACCGGAGGAAAAAGGTAAAATCTCTATTCAGGTGAGCGATGCTCAAGGAAAACCGGTAAAGTGTGAATTGTCGTTTGCTATAGTTGACCAGGCTATTTTTGACCTGAGTTCGTGGTGGAGAGAAAACGTATACGACTATTTCTACTCTCAATTTTATAACTTAGTTTATGGCTCTTACTCCATTTATTCTTCTTTTTACGGGATGGGTATACCTTTCCAGGATATGAAAGCCCAGCTTAAGGGGATGGGAGGAGCGGAGGGAGGATTATTGTTGAGGAAGTATTTTCCTGACACTCTTTTGTGGAGGCCGACCCTGTCAACCGATGAAGAAGGAAAGGCAGAAGTAGATTTTGTTGCTCCTCATTCTCTCACTCGCTGGCGGGTAGAAGTAAAAGCCCACCAGGGAGAGTTTTTTGGAGAAGCGCAAGAGTACTTTACCACTTATCAACCTTTTGCTTTAGGAGTGGAACTTCCTTCCTTTCTGGTAGAAGGAGACATCCTGAAAAGTAAAGCTACTCTCTGGAATGAAGTGGCACCCCAGGAAGTGGTAATAGAGGGGGAAAGCTCCCCGGAAATTTCCCTCGAGTGGAAGAGGGAGCCTCTAAAAGTATCTCTTCTGGAAGAGGCAGTGTTTCCTCTCGAGGTAAAAGCTCAATATCCAGGGAAAGCTTATCTTCGGCTTTTTGCTCGAGGGGAATATGCACAAGACGCCATAGAGCTTCCTCTGGAGATAAAAGAAAGAGGAGTAGAAGTAGAAGAGATTTTTTATTCCTTTTTAGAAGAAAAGAAAACCTCCTTTGAGTTTTCCTGTGATTCTTCTTCGTCTGTGGAGCTTGCTCTATTTTCTGATCCTCGCAGCATACTTTTAGAGGAGATAGAATATATGCTTTCCTATCCTTACCGATGTAGCGAGCAGATAGCCAGCCGCTTAATTACTTTTTCCTCTCTACCTTTGGGGAAGATGGAAGATAAAATTCTCGAGGTCACAGAAGCGATAAGAGAGGATATTTATTCCCTCTATAACCTGCAGAGCTATGATGGAGGATGGGGCTTCTGGGGAGGAGAAGGAGATTTATTCCACACTGCCTATACCCTTTTGGCTTTGCACAAAGTAAAAGAGAGGGGTTTTCTGGTCAATGCTGAAGTAATAGAGCGGGGATTAAGCTTTTTAACTCAAGAAATATCAAGAAGCGAAGCTCCGTCTTCAGATTCTACTTTTTCACCCCCGAGTGAGTTTGACAGAGCTCTATCCTGGTATGCTCTTTCTCTATGGAAGAAAGACTTTGTTCCTTCTCCCCTTTCCCCTCTGGAGGAAATGGACGATAAAACTTTAGCTCTTCGAGGTTTGGTGGCCCGGGAAGAAGACAAAGAGAAAGTGGAAAAAGAGTTAGAGAAAAGGGCTCATGTTCTGGGTGATACGGTATTCTGGGGGACAATTAATCCCCAAAAACCTTGGGAAGATGACCGTTTTCCGGCTACAGCTTTTGCTGCCTTGTTTTTGGCAGAGAGAGGAAACCCCCTGGGAGAGAAAGCTTACCTGTGGCTGTGGCGGAGCAAAAAAGGAGGAAATTTATTTACTACTCTTAACCGTGCTTACTTTTTTCTCGTTAGCTCTCACTTTTTAAAAGAAGAAAGTGGTGTTCCCACTTTTCGGGTGTTTTGTAACGGAGCATTAGTTAAAGAAGGGAAAGAAGAAGAGAAAATAGCTATTCCCCGGCAATTTTTGAAGGAAGGCTCCAATCATCTGGAGGTAGAAGGAGATAACCTGTTCATGACCGAACTCAAAGTAAAAAGTTGGAAGAAGGAAGCCCCTTCCTCCCACTTTTTCTCGGTAAAGAAAAATTATTATCTTTTAGTACCCACAAAAGGAGAAAAAGTTTTCTTCTCTCCTCAGAAAGTAGATGCTTTCCATTCTCAGGAGGAACTAGTTTGTGAGATAGAAATTCAGAGCCCCGATTACTTAGAATATCTGATAATAGAAGACGGGATGCCTGCTGGTTGTGAGCTAATCAGGAAAGACTATACCTTTTCTCTCCCGAAGGAAGAAGGAGCACATTATCCCGGAGTGATAAAAACTCTTTTTGAGGGACAGCCCACTCTTTTTGTGTATGAACTTTTTCCCGGGAAAAATGTGATTCGCTACTACTTAAGAATCCGGGACCAGGGTAATTTCTATGTGAAGGCACCCCTTCTTTATCTCATGTATTTCCCTGAAGTTAGAGATTATGGAGAAGAAAAGAATCTGGTGGTGGAATAACTCCTGTATCCGGAGTTTTTTTCTGGGAGTGGTGATTATCCTCTTTTTATCTCAAAGAGGAGGGGCTCTTCCTGTCTTCGTGATAGAGGGTGGGGAGAGCTTCCCTTTTTTACCTCCGATAGTAGAATCGAGCTATAAAGAAGCTCAACTCTGTTTTCAAAGAGTGACCGGCTACTCCCCTTGTTCCTCTTTTCGCATCAAAGTTTTATCTCCAGAAATTTCTAACACTTTACCTTCCTGGGTGGCAGCGTTTTCGCGAGGTAGTACCATTTATCTTCGCTCCCCGCTTTTACTTTTCCAGCGAGGAATTCTTTCTTCCACCCTGGCTCATGAATTTTTCCATGTTTTTGTGGAAAGCTTTGGCTGGCAGCTTCCTTCCTGGTTTGAAGAGGGTATGGCTTCTTTCTTTTTCCCCACCCCCGGGGAAATATTCCCCGAAGGAGCGGGCGAGTTTTACAAGGGGTGTCAGGAATCTTTCCGGATTTTTAAGGAAAAAATAGGAGAGGAAAACCTTCCCTCTTTTTTCTCTACTGTTCAGGAAATGGGTTTTGAAGAAGCTTTTTTTATCTGGACGGGAGAAAAAGAAGAAGATTTTGGTAAACATATTGATGGAGAATGATGTTATTCTTAAATTTAAAAATGTAGGAAAAAAAATAAGGGACAGAGTAATCCTGGAAGGAGTATCTTTTGAGGTCAGAGAAGGAGAAATATTCGGACTTCTGGGAGGAAACGGAGCAGGAAAGAGCACTTTGATACGCCTTCTTTTTGGTCTGGTTCTGCCTTCTGCGGGGTATTTTTATGTGGGAGATTATCGCTGCCCTCCCCATAATCCCGAGGCTAAAGCACTGATGGGAGGATGTCTGGATAACACTTCTTTTTACGGGAATTTAACCGGGATAGAAAATATCACTCTTTTTGCCTCTCTGTCTTCCTGCTACCCCCGCCGGGGGGAGATAGAGTATTTTGCTTCTCTTCTGGGGTTTGAGCCATCCCTGCTTTATAAGAAAGTAAGTGGTTATTCTCAAGGAGAGAAGAAAAAGCTTTCTCTTCTCCATTCTCTTTTTCCTCTTCCCCGAATTTTAGTCTGGGATGAACCATGGGTGGGGCTTGACCCCCGGGGAGCGAAAGAAGTCCAGGAGCTCATTTTAGCTTTAAATGCCGAGGAGAGGGTAACTTTTTTCCTTTCTTCTCCTGTTTCTCAGGAGGTGGAAAAGATAGCTCAAAGAGCAGCCATTTTGCACCAGGGTAAAATAAAGTGGAATGATTATTTAACTCCTAATGTTTCTCTGGAAGAAATTTACTGGGAGATAATAGAAAGAAAATGAAAGCTATAAAAGCAGAGATCAAAAAAGCAATTCATAACCCTCGCTTCTACGGAGGGATTTTGATTTCCTGGGCTCTGGCAGGTTTAGTAGTAGCTCAAGCCTGGCGTGACCCCCTCTCTTTTTATTTGGGAAAAATCACTCTTTCCTTTTCTCTTTTATATCCTCTGGCACTTTTTGGTCCGGTGGGGGGAATCTGGGGAGGAACAGAAAATATTGCCGAAGAGAGAATGGAAGGAACTCTATCAACTACTCTTCTCCGCCCCCTCTCTCGCTGGGAGTGGTATTGGGGGAAAGCAGGATTCACTCTTTTTTATAACCTGCTCTTGGTTTTCACTCCTCTTTTAGGGATGGCATTGCTGGAAAAAATTATGTGGGGAGGAGGGTTTTCTTTCCGCCTTTTAGGAGGAGGGGTGATGGTTGCGCTCTACATTAGCTCTTTTTCTGCTTTATCTTATCTTTTCTCTTCTCTTTTCTATCGTCCCTGGGGAGGACCTCTTCTGGCTCTGGGAATAGGAGCTTTTTCCTGGATAGTAGAGCGCCTGGGAGGAGGAGAAAATGTCCAGATTTATCTTATCACCCATCACCTTTCTTCTTTCAACATCTTTTTCTTACCCCGGATTGATTGGCATCAAGCCCTTAGCTCTTTTTTAATTCTGGGAAGCTACACCGGAGGAGGGCTTCTCATAGGAGCGCTCATTTTTATGAGACAGGAAGAAAAATAAGGTTTATAAGGGAGCAACACCCCCCTTATAAACCCCCGAAGATACAAAACATCTAAAAAAAGACATAAATAAAAAACTACCGGGAGAAAAAACATATCTCCCGGTATAGGGGATCCTCTTTCCCCTTTATGGTTCATTCACTCTTCAAAAGCTCGAGCAACTTTCTCTAAAAGCTCGGGGATGGGGAGCTCTTGAGGACATAAATCTTCACAATCTCCACACCCGAGACATGAAGAGGCTCTTTCTTCCTCAGGAAGAGCTAAATATTTCCGACGAGCGTCCTCAAAAGCAATCTTTTGAAAGGCATCATTATAAAGCTCAAAATTGCGGGAGATATTTACCCCGTTAGGGCAAGGAAGACAATATTTACACGCATTACAGTTGATAGAAGGGAGTCTTTCAAAGGCCTCTCGAGCTCTCTCAATTATCTTTAACTCCTCCGGGGATAATAAACCTACTCCCGAAGAAGAAGCGATTTCTATGTTCTCCTTGACCTGCTGGAGGTTGCTCATCCCGCTCAGAACCACCGCTACTTCTTTTTGATTCCACAGCCACAGGAGGGCCCAGGCTACTGGACTTCTTTTAACGGGAGCCTCGTCAAAAATTTTTTGCACTTCCTCTGGAGGATTGGCTAATCTTCCTCCCCGCAAAGGTTCCATTATTACCACCGCTATCCCCTTTTGAGCTGCATATTGAAGACCAAATTGCCCGGCTTGGTGGTCAATGTCGAGATAATTGTATTGAATCTGGCAGAAAGTCCAGGGATAAGCATCGATTATTTTTTTAAAAGTTTCCCGGTCGTCGTGAAAAGAAAAACCAATATGACCAATCTTTCCCTTTTGAATGGCCTTTTCTGCCCAGTTCAGCGCTTCCAAACGCTCAAGTTTAGCCCACCGGTCTTTATTCAGGTCATGGAAAAGATAAAAATCGATGTGCTCGGTGTCTAACTTTCTAAGTTGCTCATCCAAGTAGCGGTCCATATCTGGAGCAGCATTAACTAACCAGGTAGGAAGCTTGGTGGCTACTTTTACTTTTTGTCGATATCCACCTTTTAGAGCTTTTCCGACCAATATTTCACTCTTCCCGCCATGGTAGCCGTAGGCGGTATCTAAATAATTTACTCCGTGGTCAATGGCATAATGAATCATTT
>NZ_JAAYFP010000015.1:0-11507 GCF_012728195.1 Candidatus Sordicultor fermentans | reverse complement strand
GAAGGAGCCTTGATTTTAGCTCGAGTCGATGGAGTAGCTGCGGGATGCGTAGCTTTGAGAAAGCTATCTTCTCTCGTATGCGAAATGAAACGGCTGTTTGTCCGCCCCTCATATCGGGGCATGGGCATTGGTAAACAACTGGTAGCGAGGATTATTGAAGAGGCAATAAAGAGACACTATCAGTTTATGAGGCTCGACACTCTGCCTCTAATGAAAGATGCTCGAAAGATTTATCAGGATATGGGATTTTATCCCATATCTCCTTACTATGATAATCCCATTGTGGGGGCCGAGTTCATGGAGCTAAATCTTGAGAATTGGTCAAAGAAGGGAACCCGCTTATAGTTCTCCCCGGAAAGGCGAGGACGAAATTAAGGGAGAGAAAAAAGCGGCACTCCCTCCAAACTGTCATTGTAAGCCACTGAGGAACAAAGAGCACCTTTCTCAGTGGCTTTTGTTCTTTTATATTTTCAATCTTTTGTCTTTTTAATTTCACGTCGTAGACCGTCCGTTTTCCCTCCCTCAGTTATTTTTGTCTTTAGTCTTTTATTTTTTACCTTTCTTATGTTTTTCATCTTACGCCGTGGGCTGTCTGTGGCGATCCCGAATTTTTAGCGTAATGTGACTAGCTTTTAAGTCTTGAGCGATTTAGCAGATTTTGCGGGATACTATAAAACTTTCCATTCTTAAAAACACCTCTTATGGACAACATATTGGGGAGTTGGAGAGGGTAAAACAAAAAAGGGCAATGTGGCTTAAAAAAAGCCTTCTTGAACACTGGTGGGCCGTGCAGGAATCGAACCTGCAGCCTACTGATTAAGAGTCAGTTGCTCTGCCAATTGAGCTAACGGCCCATCTAGCGGTTATCAATATACTATGGATAGATAAAGATGTCAACACACCCTCATTGCAAATGTTCTGGTGTTAACTACTTTAATATTGCTGTTTTCGAGAACTGTTTGTTCAAGAACAGAATATCCTTCAAATCCTCTTAACTCACACTCAAAGCTTATTTTGCTCTCCTCTATTAGCAGCAAAGATGGTTAGGTTGTTTCTTCTTTTTCACCATTAAATAATGAAACCGCACAAGATACGAGACATCTTTAAAGTCTTTTGTATCATAAGTATCGGCTGAAAACTACTCCTCTTCTGTAATGTAAAGTATATATAAAGGAATATTGCTACTTATTCATCTGGCCAGAATCCCGATTCTGGGTAGCTCTCATTGCCCTTACCATCGCAGAGTTCTTCCGTGATGCTCTTTTTCAGGATGTTTTGCTTTTCGTTCGTTATGTGCAAGCGGGAGCAGAAGTTCCTGCCATTCTGGGGAGAGTCCCTTCAGCAATGGGCTATCAGCCGAGGAAGTGGGAACGGTGGAAGAAAGAATAACCTCCACCGCCAACGGCTCTATCACTTCTGTTCAGGCTATTTATGTTCCTGCTGATAACCTTACCGAGCTCGAGACATCAGAATGAGTGAAAATTGAGAGAAAGTGACAAACTTGGGGAAAAAGACAAAAACTACTTTGGGAAACAACCCTCATGACCCCCCTCTCCACACCACACGAGCAGGCAAGACTCATAAAGACGCCCGGAAAAAAAGAAAGCCTATCCTGCAGAAGAGCTAGCTTTCTCAGGAAAAAGGGGATGATGCAGACCATATCGCTCATCTTCCAAAACAATCTGCTTTCCCATCTTTAATCGACAATTTATGATTACTGGAGCCAAAAGATTAACTTTGATATCTTGAGGCGATTGAATGTTCATAATAGCCAGAACTATAACTTCTTCCTCGCTAATTATTCCTAAAGCCTGGCATTCCGAAGAAGGAATATCTACCTCATAATCAGGAAAATAGAGAAAAGGGTCACAAACAGCGAAAATTACGTCTCTTTCTTCCACACTCTGCAACCAGAAAAAACCCTCTTCTTCTAAAAGAAGGAACTGCCTTAAATTCTCAAAACCGGGCAATCCCCAGGGGAAAAGAATAAATTTGCCCTCTTCCACTTCTATTTCACCAAAATAGCGAGTGGGTATCTTCATCTCTTTCTCCTTCTTAAAGAAAGTCCAGAAGAGTGGGTTGAATCACCCGAGCAGTAGCAGCTAAAGCCATTTGATAGACATTCTGGTGCTCATTTAATTGCATCACTACTTCTGCCACATCAATGTCTTCATTCAGAGAAAGTAATTTTTTGAAATTAACAGAGAATTCCTCAAACCGATTTCGAGAGTTTTCCAGGCGCAAAGTGCGCGCTCCTACCTGAGAGCGAACAGCCAGCAAATTATCGAGAGCCTCATCCAGATTTCCCAGATCCTCTCCAGAAAGCTTGGATACCTCATTATTTCGGAGGTCTTTTATTATATCTTCCACCACCTTAAATACTCCCTCAGCCTCTCGAGAATTCAAGATATCCACACCGCTATCAATCATCCCCCAATCCTCGAGAGGAGTTCCATTAACATCTGCTAAAACTAGAGGCTCAGCGGTGCGAGAGCGAAGAATAAGACGGTCTCCATCGGAGAGGGCATAAACCTCAGACTTTAAGTTGGGGTCATTATTAATGAGATTTACTAAATCTGATAAGCTAGTTATAGTAGCAGAATCTATGTTAACTATTTTTCCGTTGATGGTAAAAGAGCTACCATTGTAGTTATTAAAGTCAACAGAGGTCATGTCACCAGATGAAGCTTCAAAACCCCGGAAGAAAACATCATCTCCTGGAAACCCGATAGCCAAAGTGGTATTATTTTCTATTTCTAATATAATGGAATTATTATCTCCATAGTAGGTAATTATGTCTCCTTCCCGGGAAAAAGGAACAGTAAGAGTTTGCGTACCAGAGAAAAGATGCCTTCCTGCATAAGAAGTATTAGCTGTTCCTATCAATTCTTCTAAATATGCCTCTATTTCAGTCGCTATCATTTCTCGGTCTTCAGCAGTTAAAGTACCATTAGCTCCCTGTAAAACCAGAGTCCTGACTTTTTCTAATACCCCGGAAACGGAGCTCAAGCTTTCATCTACCAGGTTCAACCAGTTAATTCCATCTTCTACGTTAGAAGTGTACTGATCCAGTTTTTCAATAGAGGTACGCAAGCTCAACACCTGGTTAAAGCGCACCGGGTCATCAGAAGGACGGCGGATCTCTTTCCCTGAGGAGAGAATGTCCTGAGTGCGAAGCACCCGGCTTAAAATATTATTCAGATTCTGCATAGAGCGATCGGTAAGAATTTTCTGGGTTACTCGCATTTTCACTCCTCCTTATTTTATCCTGTTCACCAGGGTGTCAAGCATCTCGTCCACCGTTCTAGTCAAAAGAGATGCAGCCTGATAGGCATACTGATATTTTATTAAATTGGTCATCTCCTCATCTAAAGAAACTCCTGAAACCGCTTCTTTACGCATATCCAGCTGATCTACCAGCAAATTCTGGTTAGTAAGTAGACGACTGGATTCCGCCTTTTCTACTCCCAATCGAGAAACTACTCCTCGATAGTAGTCATCTGGAGTAGAGCCATCTACTATAGCTTGATCTCGCAAGCGAGCAACAGCCAAAGCATTTTCCCCATCTCCAGGAGCACCGGTCAAAGAGGCAGCAATTTTACCGGGGTCAACGTCAATGGAAGGGTTAAGAGCAATGGTGGCAGCATCTTGACCAACGAAAAAATCTCCTCCTTTTACCGGTGGATCTTCCAGAGTATAACCCTGCTTGTGTGCCGTATTTACCGCATTAATAATTCCCCCAGCCAGGTCATTCAGATATTTCTTATATTCTTCTACTACTTCATCGCGGAGATAAAAAAGAGCTTTCAGTTCTCCATTTTGATAATCTAAATTGATTTGTTCTTCTCCTTGGAATTTAACTTCCCAAAAACCGGTGGTAGAATTAGCTTCTACTTCTAAAAATCTCTTTTCCTTATCACTCACTAATATTCTACCCTGGAGAATCAAACTGTAAGTTCCATTAGAATTTTCACTCACTTGGAAGTCTAAAACATTAGAAAGTTTATCCACCAGAAGGTCTAACTGGTCTTTGTAATCGTTGGCATTCCCTCCTCCTAAGCTCAGCTTCATAATTTGCTGGTTTAAATCATAAATCTGCTGAACATAGTTGTTCACTTCGTCCACTTTGATGGCTATTTTTTCATTGAGTTGCTGTTGTTGAACAACAAATTGATTGTGAGTGTGGTTAAAAGCTGTACTCAACAAATTAGCAGTTTCTGCTACCAAAGCTCGAGCAGCTTGCGATTCAGGAGATTTGGCCAGCTCTTGCCAGGTATTCCAAAAGCGGTCAAAAATCTCCGACAGAGCTCCTTCTTGCGGTTCTCCAAAAATCACCTCAATCTGCTCCAAGCCTTCATCTATAGTTTTCCAATAAGAAGCAGTGCGAGATTCCTGTCGAATCTGTAAGTCTATAAACTTATCTCGCAGACGCTGAACCTCATTCACTGAAACTCCAGCACCTAAATTGCGTAAATGAGGAAGGACAAAAAGACCCCCTGAAGAAACAGTTTCCTGAGAAAATTTGGGTGATTGGCGAGTATAGCCTACCGTGTTAGAATTGGCAATATTGTGTCCGGTGACATCCATAGCCACTTGCTGGGCTTGTAGAGCTCTCTTAGCTATTTCCAGTCCAAAAAAAGCATTGCTCATTTTTTATCCCCTTCTACTTTATTATATTACTCCGTTGATTAGAATTCCTTTACTTTCCTTCGCTGGTTTTTCTTTTCCTCGCGGAGAATAAAAACTGTTCTCCCCTTCTCCCATCAAAAGAGAAAAAACTACATCGATATAGCGCAAGGTATCATCAATCAATATGGCATTCTGAGAATTAACTTCTCGTAATGCTCTTACCACTCTTTTCAATTCTCTCTGAACCTCACCAAATTTCAGGGCCAGATCAGGAGGAGAAAGCTCGATTATCCGACCCAAGTTCAGCTCTCCAGGCTCTAAGTCACATCTCTCCACCATATTTTCCCAGACATCGGTTAACTGCTTTTCTGTGTCCCGTACCTGGATAACCAAATTCATTTCCTTCTCCAGAAGAAAAACCAGCTCTTCCAGCTGGTTTTTCAAAAGTAAGTCTCTCTTCTCTTCGGCTACTTGCCAGAGCTCAGTCTGCAGACGCAATTCCTTTTCCAAAATCGTCAAAAGATGAGAGAGAAAATCATTCAAGGTTATCAAATATCTTTCCCCCCATTAATTAAAAAATCAGCAATTTCCCGGGCAAACATCTTTTCTGCGACTTCCCTACCCCGAACTTCGTATTCTCCCTTTTCTATCTTGACTTTTAACTCTCGAACTAAATCAGCTCTTATGTCGGGAATCTTTTTATACTGTTGCTGCAGTTTTCCCATTTTCTCACCAGTGCGAGAAAGAAAAACTTTGTCTCCCTCTCCCTCTTCCTCTTTCCTAGGAGAAAAAACAGTTTTTTCACCCTCTTTAGCCTTATTTACATAAATTCTTAAAATACTTTCCATCTGGTTAGAAGATATTTTCACTTCTATCACTTCCTTTAAACCTACTCACTATATTATATCGGACGAATTCCTGATTTCTTTAGCCTTCTTTTTTCTTTTTTATGGCATCTTTAAAATAAAAGTTGGGAGAGCGGGAAGATAGCTTATCTTCATCGAGAGAGCGGGAAGATGGTTTGTCTCCATCGGAAGAAAGAAGGGCAGCAAGTTTTTTTCTGCAATCTTCACAAAACCTTCCTGTAACAATGGATTTACCACATCGCTCACAGGTAAGAAGAGCAAACTCCCCTTCTCCCTGTATTTCAGCCAGTTGCAGCCTTCCCTCCCGAATAAAATCTAAAATTATTTTCTTATCTACTCCGGTTTCCTCACTTATCTCTTCTAACTTTTTTTCCGGATAACGTTTCAAGAAATCCTTGACTTTCTGAAATTCTTCCTCTTCTTTTTCCATACAGGCAGGGCAAATATCTTTATCTACTATCTTATTAAATAAATTTTTGCACCTTTTACATTTAGCTAAAGCCACTCTTATTTTCCTCCACTAATTTTCGATAAAGCATGTCAGACAGGCCCCAGCCCCCATTTTCCCCAACTTTTTTAGCAATTTCATCCACCCACATCTCCCGAAACCAGGTTTCCTCCTGACTAAAAAAACGAGAGGAAGAAGGAGCAAAAAGGGGTTGAAAGCCTTTTTTAAAAATAAAACCAAGAAAGAAAGCTTCAAAATCCTGACAGGCTTTTTTCACTACCTGAGGAGACTGTCTTTCGGGTTTCAGAGAAATAGCTAACTCTTTATTTTCTATACGCATATCGCCACCCTCTTTATCCTTTAGAAATATATCATAATTAATCTATGATGCCAACACCAAAAAGCAAAAACTGGTGAATCAGCTTTCATAGGAAAATACCATAAAAAACTTATTCTATGATTAACTCTCCCTGCAAAGCACCGGCCTTTTTGATAGCTTGCAAAATGGCAATCAGGTCTCGAGGAGTAACTCCTAAAGCATTGAGAGCTTTGACTAAGTCATCTATGGTATTTCCTGATTCCACTTTAAATAGACGGGCAGGCTCTTCCTCCACTCTGACTTCCCGCTGAGGAACCACTACAGTTTCTCCCGGAGAAAACGGAGGAGGCTGGGAAACTTGATATTCAGTCCGCACGGTCACAGTCAAATTGCCATGAGAAACAGCTACCGGTAATATCCGCACATTCCCCCCGATTACCACAGTTCCCGTCCTCTCATTTATCACCACCCGGGCAGGAACATCAGGTTCTACCGGGATCTCTCCCACCAGAGCTATCAATCGAGATACCTGATTTTGGTAATGCTCGGGGATACTAACTTCCACCCGATTGGCATCCAGCACCCGAGCCTTCCCTCCTCCTAACTCCTCATTAATAGCTCGAGCAATACGAGAAGCGGTCACAAAATCTGGCTCCCGTAATAGAAGAGTGAAAACTCCTCTCACCTTATCGACAAAATTAGTTTCTACCGTCCTCTCCACTATTCCCCCTCCGGGAATCATGCCCACTGTGGGATGATTTTGCTGCACCACATTCCCTCCCCCTCCTCCCACATTGAATCCTCCAATAGAAAGAGGACCTTGAGCTACAGCATACACCTTTCCATCTACTGCTTTTAAGGGAGTAAGCAGCAACACTCCTCCTTGCAAGGTTTTAGCGTCTCCCAGGGAAGAAACAGTAACATCTATTTCTTCTCCTGACTGAACAAAAGGGGGAAGCTCGGCGGTAACTATTACCGAAGCCACGTTCCGAGCTCGCACTGCCTGAGAATCTACGGCTATACCCATTTTCTCCAGCATATTAGCTAAAGCCTGATTGGTAAAAAGGCTATTCCTGCTATCTCCACTTCCTGCCAGCCCCACCACCAATCCATATCCTACCAATTGATTACCTCTTACTCCTTCTACCTCAGTAATATCTTTTATCCTCACTGTTTCTCCTCCGGCGGGAGAAACAGCTAAAAAAACTGTTAGAACCAAACAAAACAAAGCTAAACTTTTTTTTATTTTCACCTCTACCACCTGTTAAAAAAGAATATCCATAATTGAGCCAAAAACACCCTCCAAAAGCCCTGCCAAACCGCTTTTCTTTTCTGGCTTAAGAGTTCCATCCAGTTTTATCACTGCATCCACTACCTGAGTAGAGTAAACACTGTTATCTGCTCCTATGTACCGGGGGTTTACCACTCCCTCAATACTCAAAGTCTCCCTTTCTTTATTTAAATAAATCTCCTTGCTTCCAGCAATCCGCAAATTTCCCCCTTCCAACACTTCTGTGACCTGACAGGTAATGGTGCCAGAAAGGCTAATACTACGCCCGTAATCCCTACTTCCTCCTCGAGAATTACCGCTTTCTAATGTCGCCGGAGGAACAAAATCAAAAATGCCCTGCCCCGCTTTAAGGCCAATGGAGGTTTGTTTATTACTATCAGAGGAAGCACTATTTTTCCCCTTCGTATTTTCATTTATAATCACCGTCACGGTATCCCCCACCCGGGAGGCTCGATAATCAGAATAGGGGTCAGAAAACCATCCTTCATCCTGCCACAGAGACTCTCCTTTTGCCTCTTCAGAAAAGAAGAAAAGAGAAACGAAAACCACCATGAAAAAGACAGCCGTTACTCTTTTCATTTCACCACCACCTCCACCATTCTCTCCCCTATAATTTCGCCTTCAAATCTTTTCTTAGAATCAGGATTTTCTACCACAATTACATCTCCCAGACTACCTTCTCCTCGCGCTTTCCCAGTGCCGGTAACCACAATACCTCCGTGTTTTGCTACCATCGTAACCAGGTCTCCTCGTTTAATAAGAGTTTCTTCCTGAATAAAAGAAGGAGTTAAAATTGCCCCGGCAGAAATTTCTCTTTTCGTTTGTTTTCCTTCCACTTCTTCTACACTGGAAAAAGCCTTTTCATTGCGGTAATCTAAAACTTCAAGAGCAGAACAAACCTGATCTTCGCTTATAACCTCTCCCCGGGAAAGCTTTTCCTTAGCTCGCACCACTTCCCGATAAACCTGAATCTCAAAACGGAGAGGAAGAGTCTTTTCTACTTTCCCTTCCCGGAGAATTTCCAGAGTTCCATTTCCTGTCCCCCAGGGCTTTAGAGAGGAAGAAGAAGAAAAAACTATATTAACCTCGCCACCGGGGGGAATTATTACTTCCCCGGGAGAGGAAAGATTCACTTCTATTTTTCGGGCAAAAGGGAAAATATCTAATAGCTGTTCCTGAATTTTTTCTTCTAATTCACCTCTCGCTATTAATTCCCCCTTAGTTATTACTTTACAAACCGGAGCTCCGGAAAAATAGATATAATCTAACTGAGGCACCTTTTGAGCCACTACCCGCTCGTATATTTCTTCTGGTTTTATTTCTCGTTCTCCTCCCGGGGGAGGCAAATACCCCAGATCTAAATTCTCTAAGTGCCTCTGCCACTCCCGTTCCGGATAGGAAATCTCTGCTATTTCTCCAAGAGCAATATTTTCCGCTGAAACTTCCACTTTTTCTTTTAGATTCACTTCCAGAGTAAGAGCTCCCACCTCTCCCCCACCAATTAAACAAAGAATAACCAAAAACCAGAAAAAGTAACATCCAACAACTTTTCTTTTCATTACTCCTTATCCTTCTTCCACTGAGGAATTCTTACTCCCTCAGTGGACTTTCTATTCCCTCTTATAATGAGGAAAGTTTTTCTCTCATTAGTTTTTCGCTCAAGTTTTTGTTTTTAGGGGTTATAGGTAAATTAGTTTCCTCCTCCAGTCATTATCACCTCTTTAAATTATTAGCAATGCTCATCATCTCATCAGCAGTGGTTATAGCTTTGGAGTTTATCTCATAAGCTCGCTGGGCACTTATCATCCTTACCATTTCCTCTACTATTTGAACATTGGAAGTCTCCAAAAAACCTTGAGCTAAAGTTCCAAAACCCTCTAAACCAGGAGTACCAATTTGAGGTTCTCCCGAAGAAGCAGTAGCTAAGTATAAGTTCCTTCCTATACTCAAAAGGCCAGCGGGGTTAATAAACCTAGCCAGCTCTATCACTCCCACTTCCTGAGGCTCTATCTCTCCTGGCATCGTGACTGTCACTGTTCCATCCTGAGCAACGGTAACCGACTCCGCTCCCTCGGGAATAGTGATGGGAGGCTCAAGGGGAAAACCATCACTGGTTACCATTCTTCCTTGAGCATCTAATTTGAAAGAACCATCCCGGCTATAAGCTATCGTTCCATCGGGCGTCAAAATTTGAAAAAAACCATCTCCTTCAATTACCACATCTAAGGGATTAGAAGTCTCATAAATGTCACCTTGAGAAAACATTTTCTGCACTGCCCCCGGCCTCACTCCCAAACCTATTTCAATTCCCGAGGGAACTTGAGTATCAGGAGAAGTAGGAGTCCCCTTCACTCTCACCACTTGATACATTAAATCTTGAAAGTCAACTCTACTTTTTTTGAAACCGGTGGTATTCACATTGGCTAAATTATTGGCAATGACATCCAGGTCCATTTGTTTAGCCTGCATTCCTGTCGCCGCCGTCCAAAGAGCTCTAATCATTAAAATCCTCCCTTCCCAGGGCCTCCCGCAGGACCAGCCCTAATTTTTAAAGTTGGGCAATACTGTTAACCGCTTTTTGCAGAGCCTCATCCTGGCTAACCAAGATACGCTGAGCAATTTCGTATTCTCGCAAGGCTTCCATCATGGTTACCATTGCCTCTACCGGATCAAGGTTAGACTTTTCCAGAAAACCTTGTCGGAGCTCAAAATTAGTAGTTTCCTGAGGAATTACTCCCTCTGCAACAAATAAATTTTCACCACTTTTTCTGAGAACCGCTCGATTTAGAAAATCTACTATTCTAAGCCGATCCACTTCTTCTCCATCCACTGAAATATTCCCCTCTTCATCCACCGAAACACTCCCTCCGGCAGGTAAAATAATCTCTCCGCCTTCACCCACGACTGGATAGCCGGATACAGTAACCAGCCTACCCTCTTCATCCAGCTGGAAGTTGCCTGCTCGAGTATAAGCCTCCCCAGAAGGGGTAGAAACTACAAAAAATCCCTCTCCCTCGATAGCCAAATCCAGATAGTTACCAGTTTCTTCCAACCTCCCCGGAGAAAAGTCGGTAAGCTTCTCCGTCCCCGGCTGCACTCCAGCAGTCATCCTTCCTAAAGAATAGGGATTCTGAGAGCCCAAAAACCGAAATAAATTAGCCTCCCGAGCAGCTTCAGCCCAGGTTAGCTCCTTTTTAAAACCAGGTGTATCCAGATTAGCAATGTTATTAGCCCATACTTCTTGCTTGAGCTCCTGTAAGTTAAGAGCCGACGTAGCAGTATAAATTCCCCGAATCAATTCCCTATCACCTCCTCTCTGGGTTTTTCTACTACCTCTGGATAAATTTATCTGCCAAATACTCTCTTTTTTAAAAAGTCTTTTTTAAAAAGAAACTCTAAAATTGGGTACCCTTCATAAGAGACCACAAAAAAAGAGCTCCTTGCAAACAAGCTGCTCTGTTTTTTCATTCCCAAAATCAGTAATCGAGAATCCAGAGGTTTTTACCAAGAGAAGCTTTTTCTCTTTCAGTTAGTCTTTATTCTTTAGGTTTGTTGTTTTTCAAAAGGGGGTTATAAGGGGAAAGAGCTCCCCCTTATAGTTTGGACCATGATAAAATCATTCAGGGGGTGATGCCTCTTTCGTCATGCCTGGAATCTTCTATCAGGCATCCAAAGGTTCTTAAAAACTGTGGACCCCTGATAGAAACACTCAGGGGTGACGGACTTGAGGAAACCTCACCCTAACCCCGGAAGGGTGAGGGAAAAATACATAGAGGATTTCCCCTTCCATTATTTAGATTCCTGATAGAACCACTCAGGAATGACAGACAACGGGATGATAGAGGCATTCAGGAATGACGGGCAAGGTGATGGTGGAGGCGTTCAGGAGTGACGACCTCCTCTTTCGTCATGCCTGAAATTTTTTATCAGGCATCCATGCTTTTAAATACTTAT
>NZ_JAAYFP010000154.1:0-6058 GCF_012728195.1 Candidatus Sordicultor fermentans | reverse complement strand
ATGTGTAACACTATGCCCAGTGAAACTAAAATCCCTAGACGAGCTGTGTTAGCCGCATTTATGTTTGTTTTCACGGAGATATTATATAGCATAGTTATGGTTAACTGCAAAAGCCTTTGTAATGTCGATAGTATCAATCTATTGGAGGGGTATTTTTTTGTTTTTCCTCTATTATTAGTTTTTAATCTTTTTCCATTCAATTTAGAGTTACTGCCAAATTTTGTATATGATCCGAGAGAAGCGTCATCCTCTTCTCGAATTCCATCAACGAACTTCACTCCTTGCATCACCTCCCTGGACGGGGAACTCCATCTAATCTTCTCCATCCATCTTGAGCACTGAGGAAGAGACGGAAAACCATACTGAGTACTGTTATTCGAGAACCGCAATTACGGTATTTCTGGTTCTTAATCTGACAGGCTCACGAGTGGATTCCACTGGGTTAGTAGTTCGAAGATGCTAGGAATGTAAGCTGGAAAGTCATAGAAAGTGATAAGTGTTTCTCGGTCTTTGGGAGACTCAACTGCTTTAGGATACTTAGCTTGATTGATATTTATTAATAAAGAGATTAAAAGCTTGTTCAGCTTCTTCTTTAGTTTCTGCCATCCAGGCATCATGCAAGTCACTTTTAGCTTTCTTATCTTATCTAACGCATTACCAGTTTTATACATCCAGACGTTCAAGGGCGGGTTTTACCATATACCTGGAGAACGCTCCAGAATCCCATAGCTCCATCTCCCACTGCACACGATGGTCCTTTTTCTAAACCTCTAGCTTTCAGATTCAGAGTATTACAATACGGGAGTAATAGGGGGGTTTATCCTTTATGGTTCTGTTTCATTTTCTTCCGTAAAATTTTTTCATCTATTTTTTCATTTTATAAAAGGGATAAAAAAGTAAAAATGGCAAAAAAATTTATCTTGAAATTGCAGGAAGGAGGAAATAAATGATCTATCGCCGGAATTGGCTCTGGTTTTTTATTCTCGTATTCCTGCCTTTGTTTCTGGCAGGCTGCTCTGGTATTCGCTGGCAGATGAAAGAAACCGTTTTTTTGGTTTACGAAGAACTTTATTCTACCGAAGGAACAGTGCTTCCCATTTCTGGAGCTCAGGTGCTAGTGTTGGGAGAGGGTTTTTCAGGGGAGAAATATACTGATAGCACCGGCCGGGTGGTTTTTCAACTTGCTCCGGGAACTTACACTGTTGATATTTCCAAAGATGGTTACTCCACGATTAGAGATTCTATAACCATATATACTCTGGAATTAACTCCTGGTATTTATCCTTACGGGTTAATTCCTCAAGGGGGATGAGATTGAAGAAAATTTTGTATTTACTTCTTTTTGTGCCCTTGATATTAGTCGGTTGTTTCAGAGGAAACTCTCCTAATTTACCTCCGATTCATCCTATGGTAGATGTTAAAGGAAAAGTGGTAGATGAGCTAACTGGTGAAGGGTTATATGGTGTAGAGGTACAGGTAAGAGACTATCCTACCCGTTTTGACCTCACTGCAGACGATGGTTCTTTCTTTTTGCCCCTTGTTCCTGCGGGAAGACAGGTGATAATTGCTACTCTCTATGGATATGCAACAAATAATGAAGCTGTGGATATACCGAGGGAGGGGATTTTTGAAATAACCATTGAACTTTCTCCTCTTTTAGGAAAGTTGGTGGGATATGTGTTTGATGAAGATGGAAAGCCGGTTTCTGGAGCGAAAATCACCCTGGATGGCAATTATCATGCTACCTCAGGAGCTGATGGGAGCTTTACTTTATCTGATTTGCCAGTGGGTAAGTTTATCATCACTGTGGAAAAAGCTGGATTTTTGCCTCACTCGGGTGAAGTAGGAATTGAAGCCAACTCTATTATCACTCTGAAAATAACCCTTGAGTATCCTACTTCAAAATGAATAATCATGTTAAAATGAATAAAAAGGGGGAAGGAGGATAGAAAAATTTGGGAGATACTTTTGATGTCAGTCATTATTTGGGAGTGTTTATAGAAGAAGCAAAGGAACACATCGAGAGCTTAGAAGAAAATCTGGTAAAGCTGGAAAAAGAACCCTACAATCAGGACCTTATTCAGGCTATTTTCCGCTCTTTCCACACTATTAAAGGCTCTTCTGGTTCTATGGGTTTTCAGCAGATGACAGAATTAGCTCACCTCTTGGAAAATCTTTTAGACAGGGTGCGTCGGGGGGAAGTGTCTGTTAGCTCTTCCCTAATTGACCTTCTTTTGCAGGGATTGGATTTTTTAAAGAGGATGCTGGAAGAGATAACGAAAAAAGGGCAGGAACCAGACTGGAATATGGAAGAAATATTTTCTGCGTTACAGGATTTTCGAGGAGAAAAAGAAAAAGATGATAGCGGGGAATACTGGTTGACAGTTAAGCTGGCTTCTGACTGCTCCATGAAAGGGGTGAGAGCTTACCTTGTCATCAGTCGCCTGCAGGATAGTGGCATAGAAGTGGTAAATACTGTTCCTTCTCTTTCTGACCTCGAGGGAGAAAATTTTGGTCAGAGCTTTGATATTTTGGTTCGTACCGCTCTTCCTCCAGAGGAGGTAGCTAAAATAGTGGGGTCTGTGGCTGAAATAGAGAGAGTAGAAGTAAAAGAGGGAGAGGAGGAAGAAAAGAACCGAATAGAGGAGAAGGAAGAGAAAAATACTATTCCCCCCACCGGAGAACAAAAAATTACTACTAATTTGAAAAAAACGGTAAGGGTAGACGTAGAAAGATTGGATTCTCTCCTCAATCTGGTGGGAGAGTTGGTAATTGACCGTACCAGGTTAGAAGATATAATCCAGCGACTGAAAGATTATCAAGAACTGGTTCAGTTTCGAGAAATACTGTCTGATACTACCACTCATATTGGTCGTGTTACCAATGATTTACAAATGGAGATAATGAAAGCTAGAATGCTTCCCCTGGCTGAAGTTTTTAACCGTTTTCCTCGTTTGATAAGAGACCTTGCTCGTCAGTCGGGTAAAGAAATAGATTTTATAATTGAAGGAGAAGAAACAGAATTAGATCGCTCTCTTCTGGAAGAAATAACTGACCCTCTAATTCACCTCTTGCGTAATGCTGTAGACCATGGTATTGAAAGCAGAGAAGAAAGGATAAACAAAGGCAAGCCTCCTCAAGGGAAAGTCATTCTTCGGGCTTATCAAGAAGAAAATTCAGTAGTGATTGTAGTTGAGGATGATGGGAGAGGGCTGGATGTAGAAAAAATAAAGGATAAGGTAGTGGGAATGGGCCTGGTTACTCCAGAAGAAGTGAGTAAAATGAGTGAGCGAGAAATAGTGGATTTCATTTTTTACCCTGGTTTCTCGACCAGCGACGAAGTTACCGAGGTTTCCGGGCGAGGAGTAGGCATGGATGTGGTAAAAAGAAATATCGAGCGGGTAAATGGACAGGTGAGAGTAGAGAGCCAGCTGGGTGTAGGTACTACCTTTTATCTTCGCTTACCTCTGACCTTGGCCATTATTAGAGCGTTGCTTGTAAAGGTAGGAGAGTCCATATATTCTATACCTTTATCTGATGTGGTGGAAATAGAAAAAGTGGAGAAAAAGGATACTTACTGGGTAAACAGGGTTTTAACCACTCTTTTTCGGGGAAAAACTCTTCCCCTTTTATGGTTGGAAGCTCTCCTGGACTCCAGAAAATACAACTTTATAAGCGAAGATGAAATACCGGAAGTTTTATATACTGTAGTGGTCAGTGCTTCCTCGAGTCTTGCAGGGTTGGTGGTAGATGAGGTATTGGGAGAGCAAGAAATTGTGATAAAATCTTTAGGCTCCTATATGAGGGATGTGCGAGGTTTGGGTGGTGCCACCATTCTTGGTGATGGAGGAATATCACTGATCATAGATGTAGCTAGTTTGTTATGGAAATTTTCCCGAGCAGGAGGTTAGCGAATTATGCCAGGAAGAATAATGATAGTCGATGATGCTGCTTTTATGAGGATGATGCTCAAAGATATTCTTACTAAGAACGGTTATGAAGTGGTAGCAGAAGCTAGTAACGGTCATGAGGCGGTGCTGAAATACGAAGAGACCAGACCCGACCTTGTAACCATGGATATTACTATGCCCGAGATGGATGGGATTACTGCGGTAAAAGAAATTAGAAAAAAAGACCCTCAAGCTAAAATTATCATGTGCAGTGCTATGGGGCAACAAGCTATGGTGGTGGACGCCATTCAAGCAGGAGCACGAGATTTTATAGTGAAACCCTTTAAACCTGACCGGGTTATTGAAGCGGTAAAAAAAGTTTTGGGAAATTGAGAGCTAAATCTTTTACGGTGAAAAAAGCTTCTTCTCTTTCTTCTTTTCTTGGGCAAGCTCCTTTAGGAGTAATTATCTTTACCCGGCGAGGTAGGGTAATGTATTGGAATAAAGAAATGGAGATGATAACTAACTGGAAGAAGCAGGAGATTATGAAGAAAGAAGTAAAAGAGGTTTTGGGTTTTGATCTCTCCTGGGAAGAACTTAAAGAAAGTTTAGAGTTTGAAGAAGAAGTTTTTATCCGCAACTGGTCGATAAAAGATCGTTTTGGAGAAGAACGTTTATTAAATCTCCAGTTTTTTTTGTGGAAGAGGAAAGGTGGAAAAGCAAATGTAACGTGTCTGGTAGATGATGTGACTCAGAAAGCCCGATGGGGCGAAAATATCCGTCAGATGGAAAAATTATCCAGTATTAGCAGGTTTATTGCCAGTGTAGCTCATGAAATCAATAATCCTCTGACAGTCATTTCCGGTTATACCCAGATATTATTGCAAAAAGTGAAAGATAACGAACAATGCGAAATTTGTCAATTCAATCAGCGAGCGTTGGAAAAAATTGAGAGAGAAGCTGAATACTGTGGAAGATTAATTCAGGAACTTGTAGATTTTTCTAAGCCCATAATTCTTAACAAAGAAGACATGGACCTTAACTTCCTGGTGCAAGATAGCCTCTCAGTACTGGATGTCTTGATGGATGACAAAGTAAAGCTGGAGTTAAACTTGAGTAGTGATATTCCCCTCGTGAGAGTAGATAAAAACCGGATGAGACAGGTTTTCATGAACCTGGCTAAGAATGCACTGGAGGCTATGAAGGAAAAAGGAGGAAAATTGCGAATTCACACTTGTGTTGCTCCCCTGGAACATTTTTCTATTCCTGAAAATGGGACGGAAAATGGTAAATTTGTAGAAGTGGAATTTATTGATGAAGGGAAAGGCATACCAGAAAAAATACTACCTCGCATATTTGAACCTTTTTTCACTACTAAGGAGAAGGGGACAGGGTTGGGTCTCTCCATCTCTTATAGTATTGTGCGTGCTCATAAAGGGTGGATGGAGGTAACCTCTCGGGAAGGGGAAGGAACGAGAATAAAAATATTTCTTCCTCAAGGAGGAGAAGAATAATATATGGAGCTCAGAGCGGATCTTCGCCTTTTGCAACGTCCTCAACTTATTCCCAAGATGGTTCAAGCAGTGGAAATGATGGCTCTACCTCTTCCTCAGCTGGAGCAAAAATTGCAAAAATTGATAGAAGAAAACCCCCTCCTGGAGGCAAGAGAGGGAAGTTTTTGTTATAACTGTGGAAGAAGTTTTAGTGGCTATCCTGAGCGGTGTTCTCATTGTGGGAGGTACTTAAGAAGGAGAGAGAAAAAGGAATTCTCAGGAGAAGAGTTTCTTCAGTGGAGAGAAAAAAAAGATTGGAAGGAAATTATGAAAAAAGAAATTTTTTCTTTCATAGAACTGGGTTCCGAAGAGAGAAAGATTCTCCACTTTTTAATTGCTCGGTTAGATGAAGAAGGATTTCTGCGAGAAGACCTGGAAAAATTGTCTTTTTTGCTGGAGGAAAAAGAAGACAATTTAGAAAAGATAATTGAAAAAGTGAGGAAAGAGGGTTTTTTGGGTTTTGCCGCTCAAGACGCCATAGATTTTTTGATTTTACAGATGATAGAGCTGGAAGTGATAAAAAAGGAGGAAAAAGAAACAGTACGTCGAGAGTTTCTTTCCCATCCCCATAAGTTTCAAGAACTTCTGGAACCCTATCAGGAAAATCTCTTTTTT